>JBIKTI010000220.1:0-5046 GCA_044348205.1 Phycisphaerales bacterium
GACATGAAGAGAGCATGAATCCGATCGCCAAGGCACTGCGGCTCTGGAACACCGTGCGCTGGCTCAAGCCCGTGCAGGTCTACGGCCGCGTGCGCTTTCGCCTCGCGAGGCCGAGCCCCGATCTGCGCCCTGCACCTGCGCCGCGTGCGATGACGGGCGCGTGGGCCGAGCCTGCACGGCGCGAGCAGAGCCTCGTCGCGCCGACCCAGATGCGCTTCCTGAACGAGGAGCGCGATATCGATGTCCACGGCTGGGACAACAAGGATCTCGCGAAGCTCTGGCGCTACAACCAGCACTATTTCGACGATCTCTGCGCGTTCGACGCGGCCGTGCGCACCGCGTGGCATCACGAGCTGATCGCGCGCTGGATGCGCGAATGCCCGCCTGGGAAGGGCACCGCATGGGAGCCGTATCCGACATCGCTGCGCATCGTGAACTGGATCAAGTGGCTGCGCGCGGGGAACGAGCCCGTCGAGGGCATGCTCGACAGCCTCGCCGCGCAGGCGCGTTTCCTCACGAAGCGGCTCGAGTGGCATCTCCTTGGAAACCACCTCTTCGTGAACGCGAAGGCGCTCGTGACCGCAGGGCTCTTCTTCGAGGGGCCCGAGGCCGACGCGTGGCGCGAGACGGGATGGCGCATCCTTCGCGCAGAGATTCCCGAGCAGATCCTCGGGGACGGCGGCCAGTTCGAGCGCTCGCCCATGTATCACGCGCTCGCGGTCGAGGACATGCTCGACCTGCTGAACGCCATGCGTGCGTGGCCGGGGGTGTCGGCGGAGCCTGACGAGCAGTCGGTCGCTATGCGCATCGACGCGATGCGGCGGTTCCTGCGCGGCGTGTGCCACCCGGACGGCGAGGTCGCGTTCTTCAACGACAGCGTCGGGGGCGTCGCGCCGACCCTCGCAGAGCTCGACGGGTACGCGGTCCGGCTTGGACTTCCGAGCGATGGATTCCCGAGCGATGTATTCCCGAGCGATGTATTCCCGAGCGATTCCCCGGGCGCTGCGCCCGCGCCGAGGGCCGCGCACTTCGCCGCGAGTGGCGTGGCTCGCCTCGAGGCCGCAGACGCCGTCGCCATCGTCGACATCGGCGAGGTCGGACCCGACTATCTCCCGGGCCACGCCCATGCCGACACGCTCTCGTTCGAGCTCTCGATCGGCGCGCGGCGCGTTCTCGTCAACTCGGGCATCTCGCAGTACGGACTCGGGCCAGAGCGCCTGCGGCAGCGCGGCACGGCGGCGCACAACACGGTCACGATCGCGGGCGCCGACAGTTCCGAGGTCTGGGGCGGGTTCCGCGTCGCCAGGCGGGCGCGCGTCTCTGGCGTGGCGGTCGGCTCCACGGAGCATGATTGCCGCGCGCGTTGCACCCACGACGGCTTCCGCAGGCTCGCGGGCGGCGGTCTGCACACCCGCGGGTGGGCGCTCTCAAGCGAACCCCTGCTCACGGTCACCGACGAAGTTGAAGGATGGGAGCAGGCAGAGTCACATTGGCACTTTGCCCCGGGCTTCGAACTCTCGATCGGGCCCGACCCCGCGACCCTCCGCGCCACCGACGGGAAAATCACCGTCGAATTGAACGCAGAGGGTGCAGAGTGGCGGGTAACTCGGTCGACATACTCCCCACGGTTCGGAGTTTCCCTTCCGAACGCGAAGGCCGTGGCCCGTTTCTTGGGTCGGACGGTCAGGATCTCGATCGGGTGGCGTCCGTGCGCATCCTCTTCCTCACAGACAACTTCCCGCCAGAGGTGAACGCTCCCGCGAGCCGAACCTTCGAGCACTGCCGAGAATGGGTCAAGGCGGGGCACAAGGTCACGGTCGTCACCTGCGCGCCGAACTTCCCGAAGGGGAAGGTCTTCGACGGCTATCGAAACAGGCTGTGGCAGCGCGAGACGGTCGAGGGGATCGAGGTCATCCGCGTGTGGTCGTACATCACGGCGAACGAAGGCTTCGTGCGCCGCATCCTCGACTACCAGAGCTACATGGTGTCCGCGTTCCTCGCGAGCCTCTTCGTGGGCCGCGTCGACCTGATCGTGGGAACGAGCCCCCAGTTCTTCACCGCCTGCGCCGCCTACGCAGCGAGCCGCTGCAAGCGCACGCCGTATGTCTTCGAGCTGCGCGACCTCTGGCCCGAGTCGATCAAGGCCGTCGGCGCCATGAAGAACGAGCGCGCGATCCGCTTCCTCGAGGCGGTCGAGATGTTCCTCTACAGGAACAGCGCGTGCGTCGTCTCGGTCACGCGCAGCTTCAAGGAGATCCTGGTCCGCCGCGGCATCGACGGCGCCAAGATCGAGGTCATCACCAACGGCGTCGACCTCTCGCAGTTCAAGCCCCGCGCCAAGGACGCGGAGCTCACCGCGAGGCTCGGCCTCGAGGGGAAGTTCGTCGCGGGCTACATCGGCACGCACGGGCTCGCGCACGGCCTCGAGACGCTCATCGAGGCCGCCGAGCGGCTGCAGGGGAAGGGCATCGCGTTCCTCTTCCTCGGTGACGGCGCCCGCAAGGAGGCGCTCAAGCAGATGGCGGCCGAGCGCAGGCTCGACAACGCGGTCTTCATCGACTCCGTTCCCAAGGCCGATGTCGCGCGCTACTGGTCGCTCCTCGATGTGAGCGTCATCCATCTGAAGAAGACCGACCTCTTCACGACGGTCATCCCCTCGAAGCTCTTCGAGTCGATGGGCATGGGTCTGCCCATCCTCCACGGAGTCGCGGGCGAAAGCGCCGACATCGTGCGCGAGGAGGGCGTCGGCATCCCCTTCGAGCCCGAGAACACCGACGAGCTCTGCGCGGCGCTCACGCGCCTGCGCGATCGCCCCGAGGAGCTCGCCGCATTCCGCGCGCGCTGCCTCGAGGCCGCGCAGCGCTACGACCGCACGAATCTCGCGATGCGGATGCTGAAGATTCTTGAGCGCATCGCAGCCGCGCGATGAAGTTCAATCAGAGTTCTATCGGACGGACTGCGTCACTTTTCAAGTGAAGGCATTGTTCCTTCTAGATTTACAGTATTCGATGGTGTAGCCTCCTTGATGAAACTTCCGGGAGGGCTTGTGTCATGGAGCATGGAGATAGACAGACGGTGGCGGTGCCGTGGGTTGACAGCGCGCGGGATTTCGGCGCTGGATCGCGTGCGCCGATTCGCAAGTCGGCGCGATCGGCCGCGCTTCGATGTTTGTCTATGGTTGAGGACTTGCGCTGCGTCCTCGCGGAGGATCCGGCCCAAGTGCCTCGAGTGCAGTGTCTCTATCTCCACCATGTCTTCCCCGACGAAGCCGTTCGCTTCAAGCGCTTTGTCGAGGAGCTCTCAAGGACAGGCGAGATCGTCTCGCATGAGCGGGCGGCGATGCTGTCCCGCGAGCCGATCCTCGACAAGCCCTACTACTCGATCTCCTTCGACGACGGCCTGCAGTCATGCCTCACGGCAGCGCGCATCCTCGAGGATTTCGGCGTGACTGCCTGTTTTTTCGTCTGTCCGGGAGTCCTCGACCATGCAGGTGACGATGCATTCGTCGCGAACTGGTGCGTCGAGAGGCTCCATCGTCCACCTGCCCGGGTGTTGACCTGGGACGAAGTGGGATCGCTTCTCGAGGCGGGGCACGAGGTCGGGAATCACACATGGTCGCACGAGGATCTCTCGACGCTCGACTCCACCGGATTAAACCGCCAGATCACGCACGCCCGAAGCAGGTTGGTAGAGGTGCTCGGCCCGATGGCTGGGCGCCACTTCGCATGGCCGTATGGCGAGCGTCGACATGTCTCCGACGCCGCGCTCCGCGAAGTCAAGGATGCAGGGCATGTCACTTGCGCGAGCGCGATTCGAGGAGCCCACCGAGCCGATGGTCGCCCCGCGAAATTCATTCACCGCGACCATGTAATTTTTGAAGGTCCCCCGTCCGACCTGCGGTGGTTTCTTCGTTCGAATGTACGGAAGGGCCTCCTCGCGTCGATGTAGAGCGTCATGAGAGTCGCGATCCTCACCTCCTCCCGCCGCGGCTCCGCTTCGGTGATTCTGCCGTCACTGCTGGGGCGCGATGGAATCGAGGTCGTGGCGGTGCTTCGATCGCGCGGCGAGATGACCGCGGAACAGCGGTCGCGGCATCGGCTCCGAAAGCTCCGAAAGCTTGCCAGCATCGGTCCGATCGGTGCCCTCAACGGAGTTCGGATGCGCCGATGGTTCGATGTGGGTGCGCGGACATCCGCCGAGGACATTGAGATGATCGCGGCCCGAGCGGAAGTGCCGTTCACGGAGTGGTCGAGATTCAACGCCCCCGACTGCCAGGACTACCTTCGATCGCTTGGCTGTGATCTCGGATTGAGTCTCGGAAACGGATACATCCCGAAGTCAGTGTTCACGATCCCTCGTCTTGGCATGCTCAATGTCCACCACGAGTTGCTGCCTGCGATGCGTGGAGCACAGAGCGTGATCTGGCAGATCTACAACGGATCGTCTCGGACAGGCTTTACGATCCATCGGATCGACGCAGGAATCGATACGGGGGCGATCGTGCGTGTCGTCGAGATGCCGATCCTGTTTGGCCCCACCCTGGCCGAGACCGTGGGGCGGACCTACGAGTCGCTGGTTCGGAGAAGCGGTGAGGTGCTCGCGGAAGTCCTTTCAGGCGCGGATCTCGTCAGCCGTGCAAGCCCACAGTCGCACGGGGCCAGCTACACGACGCCAAGCCTGATGCAGTACTTGCGTATGCTGCGCCAGCATGCGCGGCTGGCCAGGCAGGACAGGTCTGGCGATCATCGCGGCTAGATGGCTCCGTCGTCCCGGGGCGGCGGGTGTCATCAGCACCAAGCGGCTGATCTACCTCCGATATCTCTTTCAGAGCATACTGAGGTGGGGGGCGGCGTTCAGGCGTCGGCTTTCTGGACTTGCGACGCATTGGAGAGGAAGATCATTGCCATGGACCTTCGCTCCAACCCGCTCGTCATCCGACTCCGAAGCTTTACCCGCGCAATCGGGCTCAACTCGCTGCTCATGCGCTTCATGGCCGACAAGACCTACGAGGCGCGCTTCGATGAAGCGTTCTTCGCCCATGTGAAC
>JBIKTI010000016.1:0-14464 GCA_044348205.1 Phycisphaerales bacterium
TGGCGCTGCCGTTCACCTGCACGATGTAGACATCGAGCTTGCTCTCGAGGTAGACGAGCTCTGTGCCCGCGAACATGCCGCTCGACTCGATTTCGGCGCGCAGCGGCCACTTCACGAGCGAGCCGTCGGCCATGCGCCTGCCGAGCGGCTGGCCTGTCGACGGATCGGTCACGAGGTCGGCAGGCCGCGTGTAGAGCGCGTGACGGAAGCGCGCGTCGGGCGAGCGGCTCGCCTTGAAGGTCGGCGAGAAGTAGCCCGTGAAGAGCACATCGCGGCCCTGGTTGTAGCCGACCGACTGCCACACCTCGAAGAGTTCGAAGAAGCGCGACTCGAACTGCGCGGACGAGGACGAGGTTGCGAGCAGCTCCTTGAACGCATGCACGCTCGCCTCGGCCTGCTCGTGGGTGCACACGATCTCCTGCGTGCCCTGGTTCTTGAACGGGAACCACTGCTTGCTCGAGGGCTTCGTGAACCAACCGATGCTCTCGCCGAGCGAGCGGTCGAGATAGAAGGTCTGGCCTGCGAGCGCGTCGAACGCGGCCGCGACGGATGGGCGAGGGTCATCGGGCCCGAGACGAATCAGCGCGGGGCCGTCCGTCGGGTTGTTGGCGTCGATGGGCAGTTCCTGCTGGGAGCGGCAGCCCGTGAGCGAGAGAAGGGCGAAAGCTGCGAGAGCGGCGGAGCGGCGCGCGCCGCGGGCGGAGAATCGAGCGAGCATGGCGGGAACAGTACCGCGAAGACGGACGCAATGGGCGATATTCCGCGTGTTTCCCGCTTGGTACGGGTGGTTGGCGATTCCCCTCGGGCGGCCGCGGCGCGCGCCACGGCGAGGCCGATCGGGCGGCACACCCCATCGATCGCGGCGTGATCTCGGGAAGATCGACGCGCGCATCGATGCAAGCGCGGCGTATACTCCGCGTTCGACCAGACCGCCGAGGCGGACTTGCGCGCCTGGCCGCACCACAGACCGTCGGAGCCTCACCATGAACCTGCTCTCCTCCAACCCCCTGCTCGCCTTCGGTCTCCCAGGCGGCTGGGAGTGGATCGTCCTCCTCGTGATCGGTCTTCTCCTCTTCGGGCGCAGGCTCCCGGAAGTCGGCCGCTCGATCGGCCAGGGCATCAAGGAGTTCAAGAAGGGCCTGAAGGATGTGGAGGAGGATGTGAAGCGCGAGGACTCCGCCGCGCGCAAGTCGCTCCCAGGTGATCAGGTGGCGCAGGCGCCCGAGGGCGCCCAGAGCCGCGCCGAGCAGCGCTGAGCGCCTTCTTCAGTAGGACACAGCACGCACCCGCCGCGAGGCGGGTGCGTTTTTCGTGGGCGCCCGCATGCAGCTCGGAGCCGAGTCACCGAAGCCATGACGCCAGAGGAAGCACCGCGATCCCGCGCATTGCGAGCGCCGCGAGCGCGATCGATGCGATCGCCCACCCGCCGGCGAGGGCCCACACCGCGGTGGCGCCCACCCGCGGCCGCCACGACGATGCGATGACACCCGCGACGAGCATCGCCTGCAGCGCATGAAGCCCAACGAAGTGGGCGATGCGGAGGTCGCCCCCCGTCGTTGACCACCCGAGGAACGGAAGCCCCGTGGCGCCCGTCGCGTCGCCGCCGATGAAATGCGAGCTGTATGAGCTCATGATCGCGCCGAAGGTCCCGCCAAGAAGGAGGTTGAGCGCGAGGCCCGCCAGGATTCCCGCACGCAGGCCGCCCCTGCGCTCGCGCCATGCGGCGGGCGCGAGGACAAGCGGCGCCACCACCAAGGTGACCGCGAAGACGCCCATCACGCTGTACATGAACCCGTCGATCGGGGTCGAGACATTGAAGTGCGAGCGCGTGCCGCGCGCGGCCTGGAAGATGATCCAGAACATCTCGACCGCCGCACCCGACGCCATGAGCCACACGAGCCAGCGGCAGCCGCGGGTCGCAGCCGCTCCCCTGCCTGCGAGCGGAACCACCACCGCGAGCGTCGCCGCGTAGATCGCAAGCGACAGCTCGAACTTGAGCGGCTTGATCCAGAGGTTCGCGCCGTCGAGCGTGCGGTCGTCGAGGAGCGCGGCGAACAGCGTGGGCGGCACGAGCGCGAGAAGCGCTCCCGCGATCGCGAGGAGGCGGCGGTCGGCGCGGAGGAGCGCCCACCGCATGACCTCGAGCGCCCCGCGGTGGTCGGGCAGGTCGCCCTCCGTCGCTGCGGCGGCGCGCATGCGCGGCGTCGCCCATTCCTGCACGCGATAGAGAAGCCAGCCGATCGGCCCGAAGAGGAAGGTGAGCGCGAACGCGGGAAGGAGCGTGAATCGGCCGATCCCGGCCCGCTCCGCGCGTTCATCGATGTGCGCGCCGATCAGGAGGTCGAAGGCGAGGTAGTGGAGCCATCCAGCGACGAGCGCGAGGTCGCTTGCGAAGAGCGCGCGAACGGCGTCGATCGAGTCGAAGCCGCCCTCCGCGCGCGACCATCCCGCCGCGATGAGCGCGGCGTAGGCGATCGACAGGAGGAGCGGAACCACGCCCGCCGCGATGACGCGGCGCGCGCGCATGCGGCGAGGAAGCGCGATGAGGGCGAGCCAGCCGAGAAGCGCGGTGGTGTTCGCCACCCCGAAGACGGCCGCGGGGGCGAGCGCTGCCTCGGCGAGGGTCGCTGCGTGGACTGATGGCATCGAGGGGCTCCTGTGGCGCGGAGGGACGGGCGGAGGGACGAAAGAGCGGCGGGACGGAATCGGAACTTGACAGCGTCAAGTCGCGCCAAGGCTATCGCGGGACTTGACAATGTCAAGTCGGCATGGCACCTTCCCCGCATGTCGGATCTCCGCGAGCAGGTTCTCGCCGCCAGCCTCGCGCTGATCGAGGAGGAGGGCGTGGCCGCGCTGTCCCTGCGCGAGGTGGCGCGCCGCGCTGGCGTGAGCCATCAGGCGCCCTACCACCACTTCGGCCACAAGGAGGCGATCGTGGCCGAGCTCGTCGCGCGCGGCTTCACGCGGCTCGCCGAGCGTCTCGAGGCAACCGAGCGGGCCCGCGGCGCAGCCTCGCGGAGGCTCATGCTCGCCGGGCGGGCGTATGTCGCCTTCGCGCTCGCAGAGCCCGCGTCCTTTCGCATCATGTTCAGACCGGAACTCGTCGACCGCGCGGCGTTCCCCGCGGCGGGCGACGCAGGCGCGCGCGCCTACGCGCCGCTCGTGCGCCTCGTGACGGAGTGCCACGCGGGCGGACGCGCCCCGCGGACAGGCTCCGCGGCTTCGGAGAGGATCGAGACGCTCGTCACCATGCACTGGTCGCTCGTGCACGGGCTGGCCACGCTCCTTCTCGACGGTTCGCTCGGCCGCCGCTTCGCCACGCGCGAGGCGCGCGACGCGCACATCGAGGCGACGCTCGCGGCCTTCACGCGCGCAACGGCGTCGCTCGTCAGATGAGCGCGCGGGCGTGCGGCCTGCGTCAGGCGCCGCGCGGGCCGTACTGCCGCGCCATGAACGCGCCGTGCTCCGCGCTCGACACGGCGGCGAGCCACGCGCCGTTCGCGAGGTACCAGCGCACCGTGTCGGCGAGTCCCTGCTCGAAGGGCGTCGTCGCGCGCCAGCCGAGCTCGTGCGCGAGCTTCGCCGACGAGATCGCATAGCGCCGGTCATGTCCAGGGCGGTCGGCCACATGCTCGATCTGCGCGGCATGCCTCACGCCGTCCGAGCGCGGGCGCTCGCGGTCGAGCGCTTCGCAGAGCGCGCGCACGAGCGCGAGGTTCGTCCTCTGGCAGTTGCCGCCGATGTTGTAGACCTCGCCCGCGCGGCCCGCCTCGAGCACGCGGAGGAGCGCGCGGCAGTGGTCGTCGACATGGATCCAGTCGCGCACCTGGAGGCCGTCGCCGTAGATCGGGATCGACATCCTCGCGAGCGCGCGCTCGATCACCACCGGGATCAGCTTCTCGGGCATCTGCCGCGGGCCGTAGTTGTTCGAGCAGTTGGTCAGGATTGCTGGAAACCCGTGCGTGCGGTGCGCGGCGCGCACGAGGTGGTCTGCCGCGGCCTTGCTCGCCGCATACGGGCTGTTCGGACGGACACGCGACTCCTCGATGAAGGGCAACTCGTTGGGCGCGAGGCTTCCGTAGACCTCGTCGGTCGAGACATGCACGAAGCGGAAGCGGGCGCGCCCCTCCGCGGGGAGCGCAGAAAGATGCGCGCGCGCGGCCTCGACGAGGCGGTGCGTGCCGACGATGTTCGTCTCGACGAACGCATCCGCGCCCACGATCGAGCGGTCGACATGCGACTCGGCCGCAAGATGGAGGACGGCCTCCACGCGGTGCTCGGCGAGGATGGCCGCGCAGAGCGCGCGGTCGCAGACATCGCCGTGGACGAAGGTGTGGCGCTCGGGATGCGCAAGTCCCGCGAGGTTCTCGCGGTGACCCGCGTAGGTCAGCTTGTCGAGCGTGACGACGCGCGCGTCCGTCGTTTCGTTCAGCATGCGCACGAGCGCGCTGCCGATGAAGCCCGCGCCGCCCGTGACGAGGATGGACGACGGGAGATTCGCCACGAAACGGAGTGTACTCCGCCCCGCACCGCGCTCCCCCGCTCGGGTACATTTCTTCCCCTATGCCCACGCAAGAGCTGCCCATCCTCGAGTTCGTCGCTCGCAACTACAAGAACTTCAACGCGCGCTCGACGCGCGACGCGCTCTTCGCCTACTGGGACCATGTCTCGAAGGGCGGCAGGATGTACTGGGCCGTCGCGGGCGCGATGAGCTCGGCGCAGCTCGGCATCACGCTCGCGCCCGCGATCCGCGCGGGCCTCGTGCACGGCCTCTCCGTGACGGGCGCGAACCTCGAGGAGTCGCTCTTCCGCCTCGTGGCGCACCACGGCTACAAGGACTTCCCCGAGTACCGCTACTTCACGAAGGAGCACGACACCAGGATCCTCAAGCAGCGCATGCGCCGCGTCACCGACACGAGCATTCCCGAGGACGAGGCGTTCCGCGCGGTCGAGAAGATCCTCGTGCCGATGTGGATGAAGGCGACGAAGAACGGCGAGCGCCGCTACTGGCACGAGTACTTCTACGAGCTGGTGCTGTCGCTTCCGAAGTCGAAGTTCGAGGGAAACCCCGACGAGTGCTGGTTGCTCGCGGCCGCGAAGGCGAACCTGCCGATCGTGGTGCCGGGCCACGAGGACTCGACCTTCGGCAACATCTTCGCGTCGCATGTGAAGTTCGGCGAGTGCAGCGCTTCGATCGTGAAGAGCGGCATCGAGTACATGGCGGGCTTGTACGACGACTACAAGCGCCTGTCGAAAGGCCCGGGCATCGGCTTCTTCCAGATCGGCGGCGGCATCGCGGGCGACTTCCCGATCTGCGTCGTGCCGAGCATCAAGTACGACCTCCAGGAACCCGTGCGTCCGTGGGCGTATTTCTGCCAGATCAGCGACTCGACGACCTCCTACGGCTCGTACTCGGGCGCCACGCCCAACGAGAAGATCACCTGGGACAAGCTCACCGAGAAGACCCCGATGTTCGTCGTCGAGAGCGACGCGACCATCGTGGCGCCGATGATGCTGACGGCGCTGCTCGAGGCGAAGGCGAACCCGAAGAAGGCCGACGCGATCATCAAGGCCTCGCGCGCGGAGACGAAGAAGTTCCTCGCCAAGGTCCGCTGATCGGCGGGGAGGCCGACATGGGTCCGCGTTTATCCCGCCGCGCAGGGCTTTTCCCGCGGGCCAGCCATGCGCTATACTCCCCGCCATCGGGCGCTTAGCTCAGCTGGCTAGAGCGCACGGATCACACCCGTGAGGTCACTGGTTCGAGTCCAGTATCGCCCATCAAGTGAACGGCCCCCGTCTGAGGACGGGGGCCGTTTGCGGTTTTTGAGCGGCCCCGACTTGCGGTCGGGGCCTTCGGCGTTTTCGGGAGCCGGACGACTCGGGGGCGCTCTTGCGGTCGGGGCCTTTGGCGCCTTCGGAGTTACGCGCAAAAGCGCCGACGGGCGAGCCCCCTGGCCCGCCCGTCGGCGCGATGAAGAGACTCTGTCAGCGGCCGCTTACGGCTCGCGTGCCACGCGGAAGCCCGTGTTGATGAAGGGCTGCTCGGGATCGTCGGCCCAGCGCGCGGCCGAGCGGAGCCAGCGCGTGATGCTGCCCGCCTGGCCGCCGCGCGTGATGCGGAACTGACCCGTCGCGGGACCCTGCGGATCGACTGCAGGGCTCGAGGCGTAGTAGGTGGCCGAGTACCAGTCGCTCACCCACTCCGCCGCGTTGCCCGACATGTCGTGGAGGCCGAAGTTGTTGTCCGTGAGCAGGCCCACGGGGCGCGTCTCGAAGTTCGCGTTGAACCCGTACCACGCGATCGACCCGACCGCGAAGTCGTTGTTGCCGTTGTAGAACGCCGTCGTCGTTCCTGCGCGGCAGGCGTACTCCCACTCCGCTTCGGTGGGCAGACGGAATCCTGTGGCCGAGTTGAACGCCTGCGCCCTGCTCCAGGTCACGCGCTCGACGGGGCGGACATCGGAGTCGGGCAGTCCCTTGTACTGCGACGGGTTCATGCCCATGATCGCGGTCCACTCCGCCTGCGTTACCTCGTAGCGCCCGATGTAGAACGGGCTGCTGATCGTGACCGCGTGCACGGGAAGCTCGGCGGCGGTCGCCGCGTAGTTGTCCGACGATGAACCGCCCATGCTGAAGGTCCCCGCGGGAATCAGCAGCATCTCGATCTGCGTGAGGTTGTCACGCACGCGCCACGGAAGGCCCGACGCCACGATCGCATCGCGCAGCGCGGGGTCGATCACGACAGCGGGGTCGGGTGCGTGCTCGATCGTGGTGCGCCACTGGCCGGGCATGTAGTACCCGAACGCATCCGGAAGCGTGTCGGTGCCGCCAGGCGTCGTCACCGACACGCTCGCCAGGCCCTCCACGCCCGGAGGCGCGATGGCGATGATCGTGGTCGCGTTCACCACCGTCACGCCGCTTGCGGAGACGCCGTCGAAGGCGACAGCGCTCGCGTTCGTGAGGTTCGTGCCCGTGATCGTCACGGGCGTGCCGCCAGAGACGGGGCCGACGAGCGGCGAGATCGACGCGACCACGGGAGCGGGCACGACATAGGTGAACGAGTCGTAGAGATAGGTCCACACCGTCGTGAGCCTGTGCATCACGCCGATCGACCCCGTGCCAGCAGCGCCCGGGGGCAGCGTGAAGACGATGGTGCGGTCGTTCACCGAAGTGATGTTCTCGAGGTAGGTGGTGCTCCCGCCGCTATAGACGGCGATGGCGCTCACGCAGTTGAAGCCCTTGCCGGTGAGCGTGACGGTGGTTCCGCCTGTCGTCGGGCCCGTCGCAGGCGACACCGATGTGAGCTCGACGAAGCTCGCACCCTCGAGCGGCATGACGGGACGGAAGCCCATGACGCCGAAGTAGGTGAAGTCGACTGCATCGCGGCTCGAGGCGCGCATGGAGCCGCATCCGCGGTCCCACGCGCCGCCGCGCGCGACGCGCTGGTTCGAGGTCTCGTCACCCATCGGGTCGATCTGCGCTTCGTCGCTGTACACGCCGAAACGGTCGCCCACCCACTCCATGACGTTTCCTGCCATGTCGTGGAGGCCGAAACCGTTCGCGGCCTTCAGGCCGACGGGCTGCGGTGCGCCACCCGAGTTCGGCACGCAGTCAGGCTGCTCGCCCTGGCTCGGGATGTCGCCGAACCATCCGATGGCGTCGGCGGCCGAAGGGTCATCGGTTCCGTTCGGGAACGCAGGCGTCCCGTGGAAGTCGGTCGTGGTGCCCGCGCGGTACGCGTACTCCCACTCTGCCTCGGTCGGCATGCGCATGCCCGTCGTGCAGACGAAGTTGCGGGCATCCTGCCAGAACAGACCTTCGACGGGACGCGTGAAGGGGTCGTACTTCGGACCCTGGAATTGCGAGGGGTTCGAGCCCATCACGGCGGTCCACTGCGCCTGCGTCACCTCGTAGCGCGCCATGTAGAAGGGCTCGGTGAGCGTGACGGGGTGCACGGGAGACTCGTACAGCTGGCAGTAGATGGGATTGTCGGCGGTGCATCCCATCTCGAACGAACCCGCGGGGATGAGCACCATCTCGATCTGCGTCTCGTTGTGGATGATGCGCCACGCGGAGCCCGTTGCGATGATCGCATCGCGCAACGCCGGGTCGGTGACGACCGAAGGGTCGGGTAAGGCCTCGATGAGAGTCGCCCAGTCTGGCGTGGCGACTTCCGCGTAGCGATACGCGTTCGCCAGGCGCAGGGTGGGGCCATTCTTGCCGTTCGGATACGACCACTCGAGGCTGATGATGCCGCAGCTGCCCTCCACGCCGGCTGGCGTGTAGAAGCTGAGCGTGAAGTAGTCCTGGCTGACGATCGTCACATCGGCGGGCTTGCCCGCGCCGCACTCGAAGCGCACCGCGGTGACGCTGCCGAGGTTGCGCCCACGAATCGTGACAAGCTGGCCGCCTGAAACCGGACCGATGTCGGGCGAAAGCGAGAGCGCCACGGCAGCCTCGGGCGAGTCCTTCGCGGTGCGGAAGCCGATGAACGGGCTGCTCGCGCCCGCATCGAACGAGCGACGGCCCGACGAGGACATCAGGACGCTCTCGGTCGTGTCCGCCCCGTTCGAATAGAAGTAACCGCCGCGCGCCAGTCTGAGGGTGCCCTTCGTCGGACCGCGCGGGTCGAACGACGGGCTGTTCGCGTAGTAGTCCGGCGCGTAGAGATCCTGCACCATCTCGGCGACATTGCCGCCCATGTCGTGGAGTCCGAAGCCGTTCGCGGGCTTCAGGCCGACGGGCTTCGTGCGGAAGCTCGAGTCGACATAGAGCACCCATTCATCGATCGCAAAGGGGTCGTTGGTGCCGCCGTTCGGCGCGTAGAACGCGGTGCTTGTGCCTGCGCGCGCGGCGAACTCCCACTCGGCCTCGGTGGGCAGGCGCGAGCCCGTGAAGGACGCGAAGCTGGTCGCGCCGTCGTGGATGATGTTCTCGACAGGCTGGTTGTCCGCATCGGGGTAGCCGGGGCCGCTGAAGATCGAGAAGTTGGAGAACCCGTACGAAGTCCACTGCGACTGCGTGATCTCGGTACGCGACATGTAGAACGGTCGCAGCGTCACGGTGTGGACGGGGAGCGCATCGGCCGGGCATTCGGCGCCTTTGAGCGCCGGCGGCTGCGAGCAGCCCATCTCGAAGGTGCCGCCTGGGATCAAGATCATCTCGATCGGTTCGCCTTGGAGCCCACCTGCGCCCGCGAGCACGCGCCACGGGAGGCCGCTCGACTCGATCGCGGCGCGCACCGCAGGATCGGTGACGACCTTTGGATCGGGGGTCTCCTCGAGCACGGTGGCCCACGAGGGCGCCTCGGTCGCGGTGTAGGTGAAGACACCGTCGGCCGTCGCCGAGCCGGAGGGTGCGGTGACCGTGAGGTCGACGACCCCTGGCTCGCCCGCGGCGGTCAGCAGCCCGATTTGGTTGTCCGTCCACCAGAGCACGACCGCGGCATTGCCGCCAAGCGTGACCGACTGCACGCCGCTCAGATTGCTTCCCGTGACGATCACCTCGGTTCCGCCCCACCGAGGTCCGCTCGCGGGCGAGATCGAGGTGATGTTCGGGTCGAGCACGCAGCTCTCGCCCCAGAGGATCAGGAGCGACGCGAGGTCGGTGCCGTTCACGGTGCCGTCGTCATCGATGTCGGCGCTGCAACCAGCGCACGACCCCCAGCTGACGAGAAGTTGGGTCAGGTCCTCGCCAGAGACGATGCCGTCGCGGTTGAGGTCCGCATCGCAGGAGGACTGCGCCAGCGCGGCCAGGGGAGAAGCGAGCAGGGCAAGCGCGGCAACGGGCGCCGCCAGCGCACGGGTAACACGGCCAGGACCACGCGGGGATTCGATCTGCGACTGCATGAAGAGCTCCGTTCGATGAAGCGCGGCCGAACGAGACGGCCCGTCGAGCGAAGACAGGAAAAGCGCCGCGACTGCTTGGTCGAACTCGGGGGTCATGGCGATTTTCCTGGGTCGACCCGCTTCGCGCAGGTGCGTGCGGGCCTCCGAGGCTTGTGGATGGGCCCGCGGACGGGCCCGCGACAGGCGCTACACGCCTGTGCGGACACGCGAAGGCCCAGGCATGACCGACGGCACGGTCCTAGATGTGGGCCGCGGGCGCGCGCGGCTTGGGTGCTACGCTCCCGCGTGCCGACCGCCGCCGCGACCGACCTGCGCATTCGAAGACGAGTTCCCGAGCTGATGGACGACCCAGGGCTCGACGGGGCCGCGCATGACCGTGCGTTGGCGGGCCTCATGCGGCTCAACGCGTGGTCGCGCAGCCATCGGCTGCTCTGGCGCGGAATCGCGGCGCACGCGCGCGAGGTGAACCGAGCGGGACGCGCGCTGCGCGTGGTCGATGTCGCGACGGGGGCGGGCGACGCGCCGATCGCGATGTCGGCGTGGGCGCGGCGCGAGGGGCTCCGCATCGAGTGGGTGCTGTGCGACCGCAGCGGACATGCGCTTGAGATCGCGGCGGCGGCGGCGCGCGCGGCCGATGTCGCGGCGACGACGCTCGAGGCCGACGCCGTCGCGGCGCCGCTTCCCTGCGAGGGCGATGTCGCGACCTGCTCGCTCTTCCTCCACCATTGCGACCCCGCCGACGCGACGCGCGTGCTCGGCCACATGGCGGCCGCGGCGTCGCGCGCGGTCGGCGTCACCGACCTCGACCGGACGCGCGGCGGGCTCCTGCTTGCGTGGCTCGGCTCGCGCGCGCTGAGCCGATCGCCGATCGTGCATCACGATGCCACCGCGAGCGTGCGCGCCGCCTTCACGCGTTCCGAGATCGCGTCGCTCGCGCGCGACGCAGGGCTTCATGGGGTGGAAGTGCGCGCGGCCTGGCCCGCGCGATGGACGCTCTGGTGGAGGCGCGCATGACCGCGCGCGAACGCTGCGAGGTCGCCGTGATCGGCGCCGGGCCTGCCGGCGCGTGCGCCGCGCTCGCTGCGGCCCGCGCGGGGGCGCGCGTGGTGCTCGTCGAGCGCGCCGCGTTTCCGCGGGCGAAGGTCTGCGGCTGCTGCCTCGCGGAGTCGGGGATCGCGGCGCTTGCGGCGGCGGGCGCGGGCGATGCGCTCGCTGGCGCGACGCCGCTGCGCGCGATCCGCGTCGTGAGCGGCGTGCGCGCGATGACGCTGCGGCGAGAGGCGGGCGTCGCGATCGCGCGCGAGGATCTCGATGCGCGGCTCGTCGACGCGGCTCGGCGCGCGGGGGCCGAGGTTCGCTTCGAGACATCCGCACGCATCGAGCCTGATCGCTCGGTGCAGCTGACGCGCGGCGAGCGCGTGTCGACGCTCGACGCGCGCACAGTCATCGTCGCCGACGGGCTGCAGGGCGGCGCGCTCGATGGCGTGCCCGGTTTCGACTGGCGGATCGCGCCGCGAAGCATGATGGGCTTCGGCGCGCTTCTTCCGAGCGGCTCGCTCGATTGCCCCAGAGGCGAGGTCCACATGCATGTCGCGCGCGAGGGATACATCGGCGCGGTGCGGCTTCCTTCGGGCGAGATCGACATCGCCGCCGCGGTGGCGCCCGCGGCGCTCAGGAGCGCGGGAAGCGTTGCGGCGTGCGCGCGCGGGCTCCTCGCGGGGGTGGCGCACGACGCCGACGCGTTCACGCGCGCGCGCTGGCGCGGTACGCCGCAGCTGACCCGCGTGCGCGCGCGACTTGCGGCCCCGGGCATTCTCGTCGCAGGCGACGCGGCCGGCTATGTCGAGCCGTTCACGGGCGAGGGGATGTCGTGGGCGATCGCGACGGGGCTCGCGGCGGGCGAACTCGCCGCCCGCGACGCGGAGGCGCACCTCGCGTGGGCCGCGCGCCACGCGGCGCTCGTGGCGCGGCCGAAGTGGCGCTGCCGTGCGATCGCGCGAATCCTCCGCAGCCCTGCGCTCGTCGCCGCCGCGATCGCAATCGGTTCGCGCGCACCGCGGCCGTTCGAGCGTCTCGCGGCGCGGCTCGAAGGGGCGGTGCTCCCGTGACGGACCCCTCGATCCGGTCGATCGGCACCGCGACTCCCGAGGAGCGCCTGACGCGCGACGCGTGGCTTGCGTTCGCCGATGCGATCGCGCCGCCCGAGGCGAGCCGCGCGCTGCTTGCGCGCCTCGCCGAGCGAAGCGCGATCGACTCGCGCGGCGCGGCCGCAGCGACGGAGCCGCCCTTCTACGCAGGCCGCGATGCGCCTGGCACGGCCGCGCGCATGCGGCTCTGGTCGCAGGCCGCGCGCGCGATGGCCGAGCGCGCGTGCCGCGCAGCGCTTGCGCATGGCGAAGCCGAGCCCGCGACCATCACCCATGTCGTGACGGCGTCGTGCACGGGCTTCGAGTCGCCGGGGGTCGACGCGCACCTGATCGAGCGGCTCGGTCTTCCGCGTGCGGTGGCGCGCGTCAACATCGGCTTCATGGGCTGCCACGCGGCCGTGAACGCGCTCGGCGTCGCGCGGGCGCTGGCGGCGACCGACCCGTCCGCGCGCGTCCTCGTCTGCTGCGCCGAGGTGTGCTCGGCGCACTTCCACCACGACGCGCGCATCGATCGCCTCATCGCGAACACCCTCTTCGGCGATGGCGCGGCCGCCGCGATCGTCGATGGCACGGCGCGATCGCGCGCGCACGCGCCGCGCCTCGCCGCCACGCATTCGCTTCTTCTCGCGGGCACAGAGGACGAGATGGCGTGGACGATCGGCGATCACGGCTTCGAGATGACCCTCGGCGCGCGCGTTCCCGACATCTTGCGCGGCGAGGTCGGCGCGTGGGCGGCCACGGCGCTGGCGACGCACGGGCTCCGGGTCGACGAGATCGGCGCGTGGGCGATCCATCCAGGCGGCCCGCGCGTGATCGAGTCCGTGCTCGAGTCGCTCGGGCTCGCGGCCTCCGCAGGAGACGCGAGCCGCGCCATCCTGCGCGACCACGGAAACATGTCGAGCGCGACGCTCCTCTTCATCCTCGACCGGCTGATGCGCGACGACGCGCCGCGGCCATGGGCGGGTCTTGCATTCGGCCCGGGCCTCGTCGGCGAGATGGTGCTGGTGCGTTGACGCGGGTTACCATGCGGTCCATGCACTCCCTCGCGCGTCTCTCAGCCGTCGCACTCGCCGTCGCCTTCGCCCCCGTGGCGATGCCGCCGCTCGCCGTGGGTCCAGGCGTGGCTGCAGGCGCGCTGGCCGAGTCGGCCACCTGGTCCTCGCGCGCCGCGGCCCATCTCGACGCCGCGCGCGAGCGCACGCTCGACGCAGCCAAGGAGCGCGGGATCGCGCTTCCGAAGGACTTCCTCGCGTGGGTCGACCGCACGCCCATCGTGCGCACCACCGTCTACGGCTGCCGCGCCGATCCGCTGCCAGTGCTCCTCAAGCTGCGCTCGCTCGAGATCGACCTCGGCGAAGACACCGTGCGCCGCGACTACACGCAGCTTGCGCTCGCGTTCGCCATGCAGGACTCCTACGCGAAGCGCGGCGAGCAGGGAACTCCGTGGAACGACGCAGACGGCGCGAGGGCGCCCGATCATTCGACCGACGCGCTTCCCGATGTCTCGCCCCGCGCGCCGCTTGCACTCGAGATCCCCGGCGACCCGCGCGTCCGCATCGACACCAAGGACCCGTCGCGCCCGCTCGACCGCGACGACCACATCGTCAACTTCATCGAGGATCATCCTGAGATCGAGGAAGAGGTCGAGGTGAATGAACTTCCGCCGCTCGAGTACGACGAGCGCGGCATCGCCAAGCCGCAGCGCGCGGCCGTCTCGGTCAAGAAGAAGGTCAAGCGCCCGCTGCGCGCAGCAGATGTCATCGCGTCGCGCGCGCTGCAGCAGGAATTCAACGCGTACATGGCCGCGCACGGCCACCCCGAGGTGACGATCGACTGCGGCGAGCGCGCCGTCCACTGGGGATCGACTGCTGCGATCGCCGACCAGCCGCTGCGCGAGCGGATCTCCGCCGCGCACGAGCTCTTCCACACGGCCTATCGCAACAAGGGCCGCATGCCCGCCGCGCGCGACCGCGCCCCCACCGCCGCCGAGTCGATGGCGTGGTTCATCCGCAACGACCGCTGGGCGTTCAGCGACAAGGACCGCGCCGCCCGCGAATGGCCGCGATTTCCGCTGAACGCCCCATGGCCCGTGCTGATGATGCTCGCGGCCGACGACCAGCCGCTGCGCGAGCGCGAGGACATCTGGCTGAAGTTCCGCGACAACGGCGAGTTTCGCACCTACGGCGAGTACATCGGCGACATCGCGCAGCAGTTCGACATGCAGAGCGCGCGGCGCGTGGCGCCGATTGCGTTCAGCTACGGCTCGATCCAGATGATGTGGAAGGATGGCGGCGTGTGCGGCACGATGGGCAACATCGGCTCGCGCACGCACCGCATCGTCGGGCAGCCCGCGTCGACCGCAGGGCAGCCTGGCCACTGCGCGATCGTCTTCATGGAGTACGACCCGAAGACGAAGGAATTCCACTGCAAGGGCGGGCAGTACGCAACGGGCGGCGACGAGGTCACCAC
>JBIKTI010000221.1:0-5011 GCA_044348205.1 Phycisphaerales bacterium
GTGCGGGTGCGGCTCGTCGTCTATCCCGTGATCCTCGTCGCGCTGCTTGCGGGCGTCGTGGTTCTCGCGGTGAACCGCCAGCCTGCGTTCGTCGCTGTGCTGCGCACGCAGGGCATTCCGTACCTGGTCCGCGAGCAGGGCACGCCAGCCGCCGTGGTCGAGAGCACGGTGCGGCTGCGCGTCGACAACCGCACGCGCGACGCGCGCAGCTATCTCGTAGAGGGCGCAGAGGGCGTGCGGCTCGTGCGCGCGGAGCGGATGACGGTCGAGCGCGACGCGAGCGCCGAGGTCGATGTCGTCGTCCTGAGCGAACCGTCCGACTTCACGGTCGGGCGGCGGAAGGTCGCGCTCCATGTGCGCGACGAGGCGGGTGGAGACCGCGACTTCGCCGGTGTGGTCGAGGTCGGGGTCCTTGGTCCGATCGCGGGCGGCCTGGGGGGCCGCGACCGCGGCGCAGACGGGAAGGAGTCCGTGCCATGAGCCGGGGCGGACTCCTCTCCCGTCTGCGTTCGGACCGCTGGATGTTCGTGCCGATCGCGTTGCTCGGCCTCACCGTCGTCACGGGCTTCGCCACGGTGATGAGCGCCGTGGTCGGTCATCCGCTGGGCACCGAACCCGCGTATGACCGCAAGGCCGCGTCGTGGGACGCGGAGCGCGAGCAGCGCGCCATGAACGAGCGCCTGCGCTGGGTCGTCACGCCCGACATCGCGTCCACTGGTGCCAAGCGCACGCTCACGCTCACCGTCGAGGACAAGCACGCAGCGCGCATCGACGCGGAGCGCGTGCGGGTCGAGTGCATTCCGATCAGGAACGCTGAGGCGCGGCTCGAGATCGCGCTGCACCGCGATGCGGAGGGCAGCTTCAGCGGCGGCTTCGATTCGCCGATCGGCGGGCAATGGGAGTTCCGCGTCGCGGTCGAGGACGGCGAATTGCGCTACACAGATGCGTTTCGGCGCTTCCTGACACCTGCCGCGATGAAGCGGGGAGCGGTCGATGGTTGACGCTGCTGTCATCGCGCTCGCAGGCACCGTGCTGGCATCGAGCCTTCTCGGCAGCGCGCACTGCGCCGGCATGTGCGGCGGGCTCGCGCTTGTCGCCGTCGGAAGCGACCGCAAGCAGGCGCTCGCTCGACAGGCGGGCTATCACGGCGGGCGGCTCGTCTCGTACGCCGTCGTCGGCGCGCTCGCAGGGCTTGCAGGGCGGGTTGTCGACGACGCGGGCGTCCTTGTCGGAGTGCAGCGCGTGGCCGCGATCGCGGCGGGTGCGATGATCGCCGTCTTCGGAGTCGTGGCGATCGCGCGTGCCTTCGGCGCGCGCATTCCGACGGCGGGTGCGCCGCGACCGCTCGTGGTCGTCGCGCAGCGCGTGCACGCGCGAGCGCTGAGGCTTCCGCCGTCGTGGCGCGGAGTTCCGATCGGACTCGCCACGCCGCTCCTTCCGTGCGGCTGGCTCTACGCGTTCGTCGCGATCGCGGCGGCAAGCGCATCGTTGGCCACGGGCGCGCTCGTCATGGCCGCGTTCTGGCTCGGCACTGTGCCCGCAGTCGCGCTTGCGGCGAGTGGGGCGCGCTTCGCCTTCGCGAGGCTCGGGCGATGGGCACCCATCGCGGTCGGCCTCGCCATGATCGCGGTCGGCCTCCATGCAGCGATCGGCCGCGGTGGGCTCGCGGAAACCGCGATGAGCGATGTGCGCGCGCTGCGTGCGTCGACGCCCGCGTCGATCGAGTCGCTGGTCGAGCGGGCGGACGACGCGGGCGAGACGCTTCCGCCGTGCTGCCGGGAGAACGCAGCTGCCAGCGGGGAGAGCGCGGCGCCGGCGGACTTCGTCGCGATCGAAGCAGGAGGCGCACGATGACATCGACGGAGCCGTCGGCCACGCACGGCGTCGGGCACGCGTGCTCCCACTGCACGCTGCCCGTGCCCGCCGCGGAGGTGCGGGCCGGGGAGGTGCTGCAGTTCTGCTGCGGAGGCTGCCGCGCCGTGCATGGAGCGCTTCATGCGAGCGGGCTCGAGCGCTACTACGAGATGCGGGAGCGGGAACGCGTCGCGGCAGATGCGATCGAGCCTGCGCGCGTCACGGGGCGCGGCTTCGAGTCGTTCGACGATGCATCGTTCGTCGCGCGCCATGTCCGCGACGGCGGCGAGGGCCTGGCCTCCGCGGAACTGCGCATCGACGGCATCCGCTGCGGTGCGTGCGTGTGGCTCCTCGAGGCGATGCCGCGCGTCGTCCGCGGCGTCCAAGAGGTGCGCGTCGACGGTGCGCGGGGCATCGCGCGCATTCGATGGGCGCCCTCAGCGGTCGCTCTCTCCGTCATCGCGCGCCGCTTCGACACGCTTGGGTACCAGCTGATGCCCTTCGCCGACCCCGCTGCGGTCGCACGCGAGCGCGCGGCGACGCGAGCGTGGATCGTGCGGATCGGCATCGCGGGCGCGATCGCGACGAACGCGATGGCGATCGGATTCGCGCTCTACGGCGGAATACTGGCGGAGATGGAGCCAGCCTACAGGCTCTTCTTCCAGTGGTGCACCGTGGCGCTCGCACTGGTCGCGCTCGCGTTCCCGGGCCGCGTCTTCCTGACGAACGCATGGATGGCCGTGCGCGCGCGCACGCCGCACATGGACATGCCCGTCGCGTTCGGGCTCGTGGCCGCAGTCGCGGCAGGCATCGCGTCGACGATCCACGGGACGGGCTCGATCTACTGCGAGAGCGCTGCGATGCTCGTCTTCCTGCTCCTCGTGGGCAGGTTCTTCCAGTACACGCGGCAGCGGAAGGCGCGCGAGCAGGTCGAGCTGCTGCTTGCGATCGTTCCCTCTGTCGCACGCAAGGTCGTCCGCGACGCGTTCGGAGGGGAGCGCGTCGTCGAGACGCCCGTCGAGACGCTCGCGCCAGGGGATGTCGTCGAGGTCACGGCAGGCGAAGCGTGCCCTGCGGACGGGCGGCTCGTCGAGGGCGAGGCGCATCTGGATCTCTCGCACCTGACGGGCGAGTCAGCGCCGCAGCGCGTGTCGCAGGGAGGTCAGCTCTTCGCGGGTTCGCGGGTCCTCGGCGCGCCTGCGAGGCTTGAGGTCGTCGTCGCGGGCGCGGAGACGCGCGCGGCGCGCCTGCTCGAACTCGTTCGCGACGCCAGCGAGCGGCGCGCACCCGTGGTCGAGCTCGCGAACCGCATCTCGGGCTGGTTCCTGCTCGTGGTGGTGGCGCTGGCCGCGCTGACGGTCGCATGGTGGTGGCCGCGCATCGGCGCGGAAGAGGCGCTCGGCCGCGCCGTCGCGTTTCTCGTCGTCACCTGCCCATGTGCGCTCGGACTGGCGACGCCGCTCGCGGTCGTGGCGGGCATCGGCAAGGGCGCGCGCAAGGGCGTGCTCGTCAAGGGCGGCGATGTCCTCGAGCGCGCAGCGCGCGTGGGCACGCTCGTCCTCGACAAGACGGGCACCGTGACAGAGGGCCGAACGGAGGTGCTCGCGCATCTTGGAAGCCGAGAGGCGCTTCGGCTCGCCGCCGCGCTCGAGGCGCGCAGCGCGCATCCATCGGCGCGCGCGATCGTAGAGGCGCTCGCTGGCGACGGTCCGGCGGCCACGCCTGGCGAGGTGCGCGAGATCCCCGGGCTCGGAATCGAGGGCAGGATCGGCACACGGCTCGTGCGCGTGGGAAGCGTGCGCTTCATGGAGTCCGTCTCCGCAGTGATGCCTGACGAACTGCGCGCGGAGGGGCAGCGCCTCGCGGGAGTCGGCCTCGCGCCCGTCTTCGTCGCCGTGCAGGGCAAGGTCGAGGCCGTGGTCGGCATCGGCGATGCGATCCGCAGCGATGCACGCGAGACGGTGCAGCGGCTTAGGCGCGCGGGCTGGCGCGTGCTGATTGCGTCGGGCGACGACCCTGTCGTCGTGAGCGGGGTGGCGCGCGCCCTTGGTGTCGACCCCCGCGATGCGCTGGGCGGCCTTTCGCCAGAGGCGAAGCTCGAGCTGGTGCGCCGCGACGACCTCGTGCGGCCCGTCGTGATGGTGGGCGACGGCGTGAACGACCTCGCGGCGCTCGCAGCGGCCGATGTCGGCGTTGCGGTGCGCAACGGCGCGCAGGCCTCGCACCATGTCGCCGATGTGTGCCTGGCCGCGCGGGGCATTCGGCCGCTCGAGCGGTTTCTCGCGGGCTCGCGCAGCACGATGCGCACGATCAAGGCGAATCTCCTCATCTCCGTCGGCTACAACATCGTCGGCGGCGCGCTGGCGTTCCTCGGGCTCGTGAACCCGCTCGTCGCCGCCGTGATCATGCCGCTGAGCGGACTCACCGTGCTCGTGGTCGCGCTGCGGATGCCATCGTTCGAGATCCCGCGGTCCAGCCCCGTGCATCGGGCGAGCCGTCCGACGAGTCAAGGCGGCGCTCCCACCGAGGGATCGGCGGCCCAGGAGCCGTCCGCGCCGCTTTCTCCGCTGGAGGCCCGCTGATGGAACTCGTCTTCGTCGCGCTTCCCGTCGCGCTCGTGATCGGCGGTGCCGCCCTCGTGGCCTTCGTCTGGGCGGCCAAGGACGACCAGTTCGAGGATCTCGACACACCGCCCAAGCGGGCGATTTTTGACGAACTTCCCGCGAAGGATGCCGCCGAGCGGCCTGCGGGAGACCCCGCGCCGAAGGAGCCGTCTGCGAATTGAAGCAAAACTCGCGGGTAGATGCTTCACATTTCGATCCCCCGCAGTAGGCTTCTGCCATGCGGGGCCACCGCAGAGCTAGTCGGGTTGCGCCTGTCGCTGCAATTGCCGCGGCCTGCTGTGCACTTGCCTCTGAGTTTGTCTCCGCGCAGGTCCAGTTCGTCGATGCAACGGCGTCGACCGGCCTTGGCGGCTTCACCCACTCGCCGAACTCGCTCGCCGTGCCCGGGCTCAACGAGTGGATCATGGGCGGAATCGGCGTCGGGGACTTCAACGGCGACGGCTGGCCCGACATCTATGTCCCGCGCGGCGGCGCGGGCGCCGATCGCCTCTTCATGAACAACGGCAACGGCACCTTCACGAACCGTGCGCCCG
>JBIKTI010000222.1:0-5009 GCA_044348205.1 Phycisphaerales bacterium
GGCGCCGAACTCGACGGCCGCAACGCCCGCGAGCCCGAGCCGCGTGGTCGGGGAGACAGCGCCGTCGCCCGCGCGCGCTCCAGCGTCGGGAAGATCGAGGACGCGCACCTCGTCCGCGTAGAGCTGGGTGCTCGTTCCCGGAAGCGCGAGCGCCTCCCCCCGCTCGACCGCCGAGACGAAGAGCCGCGTCGGGTCACGCGTCTTGAAGCGGTCCATGGAGCTCCACAGCCGCGGGACGCCGAGGTCGACGAGGAGCGCCATCCCCACGAAGAGGAGGAGCCCGAGCAGGATCGCGGGCATGAAGACGCGGCGGTAGGACATCCCCGCCGCGGACATGGCAAGGATCTCGTTGTCCGCCGCGAGGCGCGCATAGACGATGGTGCCCGCAAAAGCCCCCGCGAACGGGAGCGCGAACTGAAGCATGGGCACGGATGCGAGCGCCACGAAGCGCAGGAGATCCTCCGCCCCGAAGAGGTTCTGCATGATCGGGCGGATCGCGGCCCCGAAGGCGATCACGGTCACCAGCACGCTCGCGGTGAGCAGCATGATGCGGCAGAGATCCGCGGTGATGTGCCTGTAGAGGATGCGCGGCATCGGGTCGGACATCGTCGCGGTTCCTGAAGGTTCCCGCAAGCGCCGCAAGACCCGTGCAACCCGCGCCCGAGGGGCAGGAATCGCACGGCCGACACCGTGCGATCAGGCCTCGATCGCCCGACCGGCCGCCTCGAAGTCGTGCAATTTCGCAAATCACGCTCGACTCGCTTCACCGAAGCACCGATTCGTCCATCGGGGAAATATCCGCACACATATCTTTCACGGCTGATCACCTGATCTGAACGCCCCGGCCCCGACATCGCGTGCGCCCTCACCCATGACCGCCCCCGCCTCCAGCAACCGACGCCCGCACCGCCTGCGCGGGCTGACCTTCCTCGAGGTCGTGGTGGCGGCGTCGATCCTGGCGATCGCGGCGCTCGGCGTCCTCGAACTGCTCGCCTCGAGCGATCGCGCGGGCCTCACGGCGCGGCGTCAGGCGCTTGCGGTGGTTGAAGCGGAACGGGCCCTGGCCGCCTGCGCCGACGCGATCCGCCGCGGCAGGGATCTTCCCGCGACAGCGTCCCTGCAGGCGGGGATGCGCGGCGAGGCGCTCGACGGCTGCACCGTCGCCGTCACCACCACGGAACTCACCGAGGAGTTCGTCATCCCGCCCCGCGGCCCGAGCGGCGACCCGCGCGTGGTGGATGTCGACCTCATCCTCCTTGTCGCAACCGTCGAGACAGCCAACGGCGAGGTGCTCGTCACGCTCGAGCGCGCCGTGCCAGCGGAGCCGTTCTAGGTTCACGGGTTTCCCATGCGCACACGAACTCGACCAACCCGTGGGCTGACGCTTGTCGAAGTGGTGTTCGCATCGCTGCTCTTCGCGGTCGTCGGAAGCGCGATCCTCGGCTTTCTCGGCGCGACTGCGCAGGGCGGGCAGGCGCGGCAGCGGATCTCCGACCCCGCCCTCGAGTCTGTCCTCGCGCTCCGTCGCTTCAGGACCGCCGCACCCGAGTTCCGCACGGTGCTCGCGGCCGACGACACGCAGGCGCTCCTCTGGCTCCACGACCTCGTGCCGAGCCGATCGGTCCACACGAGTGAACTCGGCGTCCTGCGGTTCGACGAGGACGAGCGCGTCCTTGTCCTCGAGTTCGTGGCCCCCGTCGAGATCTCCAGCGACCGATCGCTCGAGCAGGAGTTCGATGCGGACGGGACCGACGCGATGCTCGCGACGATGGACGGCCTGCGCGAGGACGAGCTGCTCGTGCGCGTGGTGCTCGCGGAGGGGCTCGACGAGATCGCCTTCGCGGAGGACCAGACGAACGCGGCCGCTGTGCGGCTCGAGTTCATCGTGGAGGGCTTCTCGACGGAACTCCTGCTTGTGCCGCAGCGGCCACAGGAGCCGCTGCGATGACGGCGTGCGCCCCATCCCTCCGCGCCTCGATGCGCCTGGCCTGGCGTCGCGCACGCGCGTTCTCGCTCATGGAGATGCTGGTCGTCCTCGCGCTCCTCGGCGTCCTCGCGTCGCTCGTGGTGCCGAACCTCGCAGGCGCGACGACGCCCCTGCCGCGGGAAGTCGGGAGAGTGCTCGAGCTCGACCTGCGGCGCGCGCGCATCGAGTCGATCGCCGCCGTCCGCGAGGTCCAGCTCGTCGTGGGCAGGCAGCGCGACCGCTGGTGGCTGCAGCCATCGGGCGCGATCGACGCGCGGCGGGCGCTCCCTTCGTCCTACCGCGTGCTTGGCTCGGGAAATCTCGCGCCGTACAGCGGGATCCGCCTCGGCGTGGAGCTTGACGGCGCCGCGCCGCCGAACTCGGACATCGTCGTCTTCGCCTTCAACTCGGAAGGCGCCCGCGACGCGGTGTCCGTCGAGCTGTCGCTGCTCGGGCCACCCGCGCAGCCATCGCAGCAGTCTGGCTGGCTGGCGGATCCTCCGCCCGCCGTCCTGATGCGCTGGCGCGTTGCGGCGCAGCGCAGCACCCTGATGGAAATCGTCGAGGAGGATCCGACCGGGGAAGAGTGATGCGGCGATCGCCGCAAAGGGGGAAGCATGTCACGACGAACGCTTGAACCTTTCGGCGGCGAACCCATGACGCGGCTCAAGCTGCGCTTCAGGGCACATCACGCGCTGCTCCACCATTCCCGCGGGATGGCGGTGCTGCTTGCGCTGATGGCGGTGTCCGTGTCGCTCCTCATCGGGCTCGCCATCTCGTCGGGCCGCGACGCCAACCTCGCCTCGAGCGGCGGCATCGTGACGGCGACCGCGTCGCGCACGGCGAGCGCGGGCGCGCTTGACATCGCGAGCTACATCGTCGAGGTCCACTCGCCCATCATCGCGGGCGACCCCGCCGCGGAGCAGCGGCTCGTGTTCGAACCCGCGCGCATCGGCTCCTACACGCTCTCCGCCACAGTGCGCGACGCCAACACGCGCATGGGGCCCTCAGAGGAGACGGTCGCCGTCGAACTCGTCGCCTCTGCGGCCGCTGGGCAGGTCACGCAAGCCTCCCGCGCCATCGCGCGCGTCGGCTGGGGCGACACCATCAACCGTGCGGACTTCGACCTCTCCGAGTTCGCGCTGCTTGCCTCGACAGGCAGCATCCATATCGACGCCGAATCCGAGGTGTCGGTGTGGCGCGACGCGCCGCTTCACCGACTCGGCGAACCATTCGTGATCGGCACGAGCCTGCGCGACACCTCGATGGTGTCCGTCGCCTCCGACGCGCGGGTGCTCGGCCACATGGTGCTCGGCCGCGGAAACTTCGCAGCGAACGAGGACCGCCGCAACGCAGAGATCGCAGAGCGGCTCATGCGCATCCCCGAGGACATCACGGTGCCTGCGGCCCCGCGACAAGGTTTCCCCACCACGGCCGTCGTCGTTCCCGTGGCGAGGCTCTCGCAGGACATCAACGCAGGGGTCGCTGCGGGCAACCTGCATGTCCGGACCTCCGTGGGCGCACCGCTCTCGACAAGGCTCGTGGTCAGCGGCCCCGTTCCCCACGGGCTCTGGCGCGTGGTCTGCATCAGCGGCCACCTCAGGCTCAACAGCGCGGAATGGATCTTCGAGACACCGACCATGCTGGTGGTGAGCGGAAACCTCTCGATCGTCGACTCGCGCCTTCGCGTCGGGCCGAACGGGGCGCTCGCCATCGTGCCCGGCGGCTCTGTCGCGATCGAGAACTCGACGATCGTCCCCGACGACGGCAACGGCACCACCTCGAACGACCCTGCGGGAACCGCTGGCTACGCGGGCTTCGGCGCGTCGCGCGTGATGATCTACGGGCAGTTTCCGACGGTCGCGCTGCGGAGGGCGAGCGTCGTCAAGGGGCAGATCTACGCGCCCGCCGCCGCCGTCACGGTCGAGGGCGGCAGCGCCGTCTACGGTCGCATCCTCGGCGCAAGCGTCACGCTCGCCCGCGGCAACCTCTTCTATGACCCGCAGCTCAACAGCGGCCGCGGATGGCTGAATCCCGAAAGCGGAATCTGGTGGCGACGCAACGAGCTCGCGCCCGAGACGCGCGGCGTGCGGACCCTGAACGACGACTCGCTCGCGGCATTCACGCGAGCGACCCTCGTCGCGATCGATCTCCCCGAGACAGGCATGGTCGTGACCGCGCACGCCGCCGCTGCGGGCGGGATGGCGCGAACCACGCAGAACCTCGCCGACAGCGGAAGACCCAGGTCTGCGGACCTGAAGCCCCAGGCAAATCTCGGGGGCGCGCCGAAGGTCTACCCGAACCGCCATGTCGTGGTCCACGGAACGCTGCGCGACTTCCGCGAATGGAGCGAGCCCGACGGCCACCCCGACTTCGACAACCCGAACCTCGTCTCGGGCCTGATCAGCGGCATGGTGCATCCGACCCTTTCCGCAGACGGCAAGCCCGTCCTGCGAACGGGAACAGCGCCTGTTCTTCAGTCGCAGTTCCTGAGCAAGGAGAGGCAGCCGATCTGCTGGACGCTCCACGACCCGAGCAAGGGCGACTTCGCGGGCCGTTACGCGCGGATCGCGACGCCCTCGATCACGAGCCCCGAGTCCTTCGCGACCTGGTTCAGGGACA
Organism: Phycisphaerales bacterium; assembly: GCA_044348205.1. Taxonomy (GTDB): domain Bacteria; phylum Planctomycetota; class Phycisphaerae; order Phycisphaerales; family SM1A02; genus QWPT01. Next base: position 4,589 of record JBIKTI010000222.1, read on the forward strand.
CGCCAGGCGTGAACATCTCCGAGCCGCTGCGCATCATCATGCGCCGCGTCGTCGACTCGAAGGGAAGGCAGACCTATGTGTTCGACTCGGGGCACGCGGACCCGTTCCAGAACGACGGAGCGGGCCCCAAGCTCGACGGCTTCTTCCCGCTCGAGCACAGGCTGTTCGGAAACTCAGCGATCAAGCCCGTGATGTGGGGGAAGACACTCGTCGTGCGCGACCGCAACTACCACTTCACGCTCGAGCTCGCGATGGAGTTCACCTACGACCCCACGGCAGAGCAGACCTTCACCTTTTTCGCCGACGACGACCTGTGGATGTTCGTCGACGGAAAGCTCGCGGTCGACCTCGGCGGCATGCACGGCGCGACCTGGCAGATCGTCGAGATGAACCGCCTCGGCCTCGAGGAAGGCAAGACCTA
>JBIKTI010000223.1:0-5003 GCA_044348205.1 Phycisphaerales bacterium
GCGAGATTCCCCTTGAGCTCGTCGAGCGCCTTGGCTCGGTCGCTCTCGCGGGTCTTGGCGCCCTCGTCGGCGTGCTGCGTGCGCAGCGCGACGAGTTCGCGCAGCACCTTGGCGTTCTCCGTGGCAAGCGACTCGGGCACGGCCTTCAGCGCACCCTCGACGGCGGTCAGGTCGCCGCTCTTCGCTGCGTTCCACACAGAGTCGGACCAGCGAGCGACCTCCTCCGTGCGGTTGTCGGCGACCATCGCGGAGGCCGGCCCCAACGAGCGGGCCGATGCGGGCGCCGCCGCCAGCAAGCCGAGCGCGAGCGCGCCCGTCCCCGCCAGCACGGCCCCGCTGCGGACGATCCGCGAAACGGGCGTGCGTAGAACCCCGGTCAGGAGTGCACCGAACTGGGTCAGGGTCTGAGGCTCACGCATGTTCTGCTCCATGATGTGCGGCGTGTTCCGCGGCAAAGTCCGCCGCGAGGGCGCGGCGCTCGGGGCGTGCGGCTCGGCTGGGCCGAGCGGCACACGGCGAACGCGCCGCGAGAAGGATGTGTTTCGACTCGGGCTCGTTCAGGAAGGTCAATCGATGTGTGGTCGGCGTGATTCCGCCATCGGTTCACGGCGAACTGGAACAGTGTCTCAGAATCGTCTCGCCCAAGGCGGGCCAGACCGAACCGAGCAGGAACTTTGTGTACCGTTTCTATCGGCCACGGGTTCACATGCCGAAAGCGTACCGAGAGAAATGGTCATGGAGCCTATGCAGGAAGGTCCACCCCAACGCCCGGTCCGCCCGAAGATCCTCGAAGAGGGTTCGGGGGAACCCGTCGCCGAGACACCCGCCGCTCCGCGCGACGGCGGCCCCCTTGCCAGCCGCGACGAAGTCCTCGATGCGAACGCACTGCTCGGGTCCACTCCCCCGCTGCGCCCGATTCGGCCGACTCCGCCCGAACTTCCGCCAGACGCAGCGCCTGAAGCCGAGAAGCACACGCTCGAGCACGCTGGCCGACTCGAGGCCGAGCCACCGTCGACGCGGGGCCCCGCCACCGAGCGACGGTCCAACGCGCCCGCGGAGAAGCGCGTTCCCTGCCACGAGTGCGGGTACGACCTCCGCGCGAGCGTCGCTGGCTCTCGATGCCCCGAATGCGGCACGATCGTGCCGACCCGCGAGGAGCTCGAACTCTGGGAGGGCGCGAACTGGAACTTCCGAGACGAGATCCGCGCGGCCTTCCGCGCGACGCCCGATGCGGCACGCGACGCCGTGGCGGAGCGGAGGCGCCTGCGCGAGGAGCAGCTCGACGCCTGGAACGGGCTCGCGACGGCCTCGCTCGCCGCGATCGCGCTTGTGTCCCCGCTCCCCTTCCTCGGCTCCATCGGACTCGTCGCGGCGGCGGCGATGGTGTTCGCGCCGCTCTTCCGACTGATCCACCTCCGCACGCTTGCGGCGGCGCCCGCGCCGATCGTGTCGCGCCTCGGCCCCCAGCTCTCGCGCACCCAGGCAGCGAATCTCGTCGAGATCGCGGTTGGCGGCGTGGTCGCGCTCTTTGCGATCGCGGGCACACTCGCCACGCTGCCTGCGAGCGCGACGCGCGCCTACCCCGTGCTCATCGCTGTGTGGTGGTCGTTCGCCACGATCTCGCTTCTCCGTCAGGTCGAGTTCGGCGCGGCGAGCAACCGCGTGTTCACGCCGCCGTCTGACGCGGCGCTGCGGCCAACGCGACGCATCCACACATTCTTGATCGGGGGCGTGGGTGCGGCGATCGTCGGCGTCGCCCTTGTGACGGCGGCGAACCTGCTGCCGAACTCGCTCGGTGCAATGCTCCTTGGCGCACTCAAGACGCTCGGCGTCCTCGCCTCGATCGGCGGCATGGCGGTCTTTGCGTTCGGAGCGGTCGCTGCCTGGGGGTTCCTCTCCGCTGCGTCGCGCTGCGCGTTCGAAAGCCCCGTCTTCCAGCAGCTGCGCACGAAGGCGCCCGACCTCGACGCGCTTCCCGATGGAGTCGCTCGCCACGCGAAGACGCCAGACCATGGCCCGTCCGTCGTCGAGGTGATCGAGCTTCCCCCGCCGTCCGCGGAGTTCCTTGCGGGGAAGGACGACGGCTCGAACGACGACAAGATTGACGCGAGGCCGCGCGACCGCGACGCGTGACCGCGCCACTCAGCGCGGAAACGCCTGCTCCGCGAGATCGACCGCGCGCCCGAGCGCGGACGCCTTGTTCACGGTCTCCTGCCACTCGCTCGCGGGGTCGCTGTCGAGGACGACCCCTGCGCCCGCCTGGAGGTGCACCGTCCAGCGGCCTTCGCGCGCGGCGGCGACGGGAATCACCATCGTGCGCAGCGCGAGCGCGATGTCCATGTCGCCCGAATAGCCGATCGCGCCGATCCCGCCCGCATACGGCCCGCGCCGCGTCGGCTCGAGCTCGTCGATGATCTCGATCGCGCGCACCTTGGGCGCGCCCGACACGGTGCCCACGGGAAGCGTGGCCCGAAGCGCGTCGAACGCATCGAAACCCTCGCGCAGCCGCCCCGTCACGGTCGAGCTGATGTGCATGACATGGCTGTAGCGCTCGACCTCCATGCAGCGCTCGATGGCGATCGACCCGCGCTCGCAGACGCGGCCGAGGTCGTTGCGCCCGAGGTCGACGAGCATCACATGCTCCGCGCGTTCCTTCGCGTCTGCGAGGAGCTCGGCCTCGAGCCGCGCGTCCTCCGCAGCGTCGCGCCCGCGCGGCCGCGTGCCCGCGAGCGGACGGTTGGTCACCACGCCGCCGCGCACGCGGCAGAGGATCTCGGGGCTCGAGGCGACGAGGATCGCGCCGCCCGCCTGTAGGTAGATCTGGTACGGGCTCGGGTTCACCACGCGCAGCGCGCGGTAGAGGTCGAACGGATCGGCGGTCGTCTCTCGCTCGAGCCGCTGCGAGAGGACGACTTGGAAGGCGTCGCCCGCCGCGATGTATTCCTGCGCGCGACGCACCATCGCCTCGAAGTCCTTGCGCGAGACATTCGACGGCGGAAGCTCGGGCCTGCGCGCGAGGTCGAGCGCGATCGCTCCGTGCGCAAGCGCCGGCCCGTCTGCCCAGAGCTGCGCCTCGAGGCGGTCAAGCCGCGCGACGAGCGCTGCGAAGGCCTCGTCATGCGAGGCATCCTCGCCGACGACGCCGTCGACGAGCCCACTCACGACAGCGTGCATCGTCTTTGTCACATGGTCGAACACCACGACATCGCCATAGAGGCCGAAGTGGAGGTCGGGCAGACCGCGGTCGTCCGCGGGCGCGCGCGCGAAGGAGAGCTTCTCAGGCTCGAGATAGCGCACGCTGTCGAAGCTCGCGAAGCCGACGAACCCGCCCGTGAACGCAGCTGGAAGCGCAAGCGGCGCCAGCGCCTCGGCGGAAGCAGGTCGATAGGGCCGCGCGAGCTCGCGCAGCACCGCAAGCGGGTCGTCCGACGCGAACGCGCGGCGCGTGCCGTCGCGGTGGTCGACGATCTCCGCGTTTCCCGCGCGCGCGGAAAGCTCGAGAAGCGGCCGCGCGCCGAGGATCGAGTGGCGCCCGACGCTTGAACCGTTCTCGACCGACTCGAAGAGGAAGCTCGGCGCCGTGCGCTCGTCGGGAAGGACGAGCCGCCGATAGGCGAGGACGGGCGTCAGCTGGTCGCTCATGAGGCGGCGCGAAAGGACCGCGAGTCGCCCTTCGCGCATCTGCCTGTCGAACGATTCCTTCAGTTCCGTCACGGCGCGGAGGGTAGCGGATCGCAGCCGCGCTACCATCGCGCGCATGTCGCTCGCGCCAGCAGCCCCTGCCCGAAACCCCGCGACCGCTCCACCCGCGGCGCGGCTCGCTGGAATCCGCAAGACCTACTACAAGCCCGACGGAAGCGTCCTCGTCGACGCCCTGAAGGGCCTCGACCTCGTCATTCCCCGTGGGGAGTACATCGCGATCATGGGCGCATCGGGCTCGGGCAAGTCGACCCTGATGAACATCCTCGGCTGCCTCGACCGCCCGACGGACGGCGTGTACGAGCTCGACGGCGCAGCGGTCCAGAGGCTCGATGACGACGAGCTGTCGCGCGTGCGCGGCGAGAAGATCGGCTTCGTCTTCCAGGCGTTCAACCTGATCTCCGAGCTCTCGATCGCGGAGAATGTCGAGATCCCGCTCCTCTACCGCGGCATTCCCGCGGCGGAGCGCCGCGAGCGCGCCGCGGAGAGCCTGAGGATCGTCGGCCTCGAGAACCGCATGACGCATCGCCCGCGCGAACTCTCGGGCGGCCAGCAGCAGCGCGCCGCCATCGCACGCGCGCTCGTGGGGAAGCCCGCGATCCTGATGGCCGACGAACCGACGGGCAACCTCGACAGCAGCACGGGCAAGTCGATCCTCGAGACCTTCGAGACGCTGCACGCCGCGGGCCTGACGCTGATCATGGTGACGCACGACGACCGCATCGCGGACCGCTGCGAGCGCGTGGTGCGGCTTTCGGACGGCATGCTCGAGAGCGACCGCGACGGCGGCGGGCGCGCGCGGCGCCGCGCAGCGGCGGGAGGAAACGGGTGAAGTCGACGGCGCGCGGCGGAGCGTGGGTGACGCGCGCGTCGGGAACGCGCGTCCTCGGCATCGACCCTGGCACGCGCATCGCGGGCTACGCCATCGTCGACTTCACGGCGCGCGGCGATGCGCACATCGTCGACGCGGGCGTGCTGCGGCTCTCGGTCACGGCGACGCTGGCGGCGCGCCTCGCGCAGCTCTACGAGGATGTCGGTGGGCTGATCGCGGAGCACGCGCCGAGCCACATGGCGCTCGAGGCCGTCTTCGTCCACCCCGAGCACGGCCGCACCGCGGTGCAGATGGCGCACGGCCGCGGCGTGGTGCTTCTGGCGGCCGAGCAGCGCGGACTTCCCGTCGCAGAGCTTCCGCCCGCCGAGGTGAAGAAGGCGCTCACGGGAAACGGCCGCGCCACCAAGGTGCAGATGCAGCGCGCCGTGATGGCGCAGTGCGGGCTCGCGACGATGCCCGAGCCGCCCGATGT
>JBIKTI010000545.1:0-4999 GCA_044348205.1 Phycisphaerales bacterium
GCTATGCGGTGACGGTCAGCGTGGCTGATTCGACAGTTGCCGGGAGTTCGCCAGTGACAGCCAGTTACATGCTGAGCGTGACCAACGTGGACGAGGTGGCGCCGGCGATCACCTCGGGTTCGACGGCTGTGGCAATCAACGAAAACAGCGGCGCGGGTCAGGTGGTGTACACGGTGACGTCGACGGACACGGGTGACGTTGCCACGGGTTCTACGGTGTACGGCCTGAAGGCCAACACAGGGGATGTGGCCGCGTTCAGCATTAATACCAGCACGGGTGCAGTGACGCTGACGGGCAATCCGAACTTTGAGACCAAGGGCAGCTACAGCTTTACGGTGGTGGCCACCGATGCGGCGGGTAACGCCAGCGAAAAGGCGGTGACGTTGGGCGTTACCAATGTGAACGAGGCGCCGACGGCGGTGACATTGAGCGGCGCGACGACCAGTCTGGCGGAGAACACGGTGGTAGCGACGCGGCGCAAGGTGGCCGACGTAGTGATTACCGACGATTCTCTAGGTACGAACACGGTGACGCTTACGGGTGCTGATGCGGCAGTGTTCGAGGTGGAATCGGGGGTTCTATATCTCAAGGCTGGCACGGCACTGAACTTCGAGAACCAGGCCAGCTATGCGGTGACGGTCAGCGTGGCTGATTCGACAGTTGCCGGGAGTTCGCCAGTGACAGCCAGTTACATGCTGAGCGTGACCAACGTGGACGAGGTGGCGCCGAACTTCTCCTCCTCCGCAAGCGCGTCTGCACTAGACAATGAGAACCTGGTCTACACGGCCATCGCAGTCGACACGGACTTCAACGAGCCGGATACGGCGCAGTCTGTTTCCTACTCATTGATGCCCTCGGTCGGCGATGCGAGCCTTCTGAACATCAACTCCGCTACGGGTGCGGTAACGCTGAAGGCCGGATTTTTGTCTTCGGCAACGAAACCCAGTTACACATTCACCGTGTTGGCCACTGATGCCGTCGGAAATGCTCGATCGCTGCCGGTGTCGGTGGCGGTGTCGGGTATCAATGCCGCGCCGACGGCGCTCGCTCTTGCCAATTCGGTCACCAGCGTGCCTGAAAACAGGAACACCTCTTCCAGGGTCAAGTTGGCCGACATAGTCATCACCGACGATGGTTTGGGCCGTAACTCGGCGGCACTCTCGGGAACCGATGCCTCATCCTTCGAAGTGATCGGAACGGGACTCTTCCTGAAAGCGGGCACGAGCCTGAATTTCGAGGCCAAGACCAGCTTCGCCGTGACACTGACCGTGTCTGACGCCACCCTGAGTGGCAGCACACCGCTCTCCTTGAACTTCAACTTGAACGTCACCAACGTTGATGAAGTAGCACCGGCTGTCACGTCTTCTTCCACTTCTACCGTTCAAGAGAATCAGGGGGGGTTGTACACGGCCACTGCCACGGACACGATCGACTCGACCGATGGCGTAATCACCTTTGCCCTCAAGGCGAATGAGGGCGATGTCGGTCTCCTGTCGATCAACCCAACCACGGGGGTGGTCAGGCTCAAGTCCGGTGTCAACCTGAATTTCGAGGCCAAAAGCAGTTACAGCTTCGTCGTTCTGGCTTCGGATGCGACTGGGAACGGTGGCGAAGGGGCGGTGCGGGTCACCGTGTCCGACGTGAATGAGGATCCCCTCATTACCTCGGAGGCGGCGGCGATGATCGATAACGGTACCAACGCGGGGTCGGTGATTTACACCACACTGGCTTCAGACCCCGATACCGGCCAAGCGTTGACCTACTCCATCAGTGGCGCGGATGCGCAACTGCTCTCGATTGACCGCCTCACTGGCGTTGTGACGGTCAATGGTCTGGTGAACCGAAGCGCGAAGTCGAGCTACTCCTTCGACGTGGCGGCGACCGACCCTGGCGGACTTACGGCTCGATTGGCCGTGGCGGTGACGGTCAAAGACGTGAATACAGCTCCGCGGTTCACATCGGGTCTGCGGGTGTCCGCGCCGGAAAACGTGGACACGTCGACTTCCGTTTATGTCGCCCAGGTCATTGATCTCGAATCGGATGCTATCAGCTTCTCGATCACAGGCGGATTAGCCAGCCCCTTTGCGATTGACGCACGCACCGGCCAGGTGACCTTTAGAACCTCGCCAAACTTTGAGGCCATGGGCTCCAACAAGTTCCTGGATTTTGAGGTCATGGCAACGGACTCTAAGGGAGCCTCCTCGAGGCAGACGGTGCGAGTGGATATCACCAACGCCAACGATGCAGCCACGGGCTCGATTACCCTGTCGACAACGAGCCCCAAGGTGGGAGTAACGATCCAGGTCAATGGTACGACGTCGATAGCCGATCCGGACAATCCATCGGGCGTCAGTTCCAGTGATTTGCGCTATCGCTGGTACCGTGACGGGGACGTCATTGCTTCGCAGTCGGGCAGCAGCTATGTGGTTACGGCTGCGGATTTGGGTAAGAAGCTGCAGGCGGAGGTTTTCTTTGTCGATGCGCTGGGTAACACCGAAAGCATCAAGACACCTCAATCCACTTCGGTCACCAGCAATACACCAGGGGCCTTGTCACTCTCGTCCCAGACGGTGCGCCAAAACCAGACGCTGGTGGTGAACCGAGACTCGCTCAACGACGCTGACGGAGTACCTCTTTCCGGGTTGACCTTCAAGTGGTTTGAGTCGAAGAGCGCGTCAAGGGTGGACCCAGCCGGCGAACTCTCAGCAACAGGTTCGCTTTCACTCGACCAGAGTTTGGTCGGTAAATTCATCTACGCAAGAGCCACCTACACGGATCTGGGGGGGTCAGCAGAAGAAGTCGTCACAGCGGTCTACACGGTTGAGAACGTTAACGATAGCCCCACTGGCACGCCCACCATCAGCGGCAGTGCGGTAGAAGGGCAGACATTGACGGCGGTCACCACGGATCTGCTCGATCTGGACGGCCTTGGTACCTTGTCGTACCGCTGGCTTCTCGACGGTCAGTCGATTGCGGGAGCAACCGACCGCACCCTGACGGTCGCACAGGCGATGGTGGGGAGCAAGATCCAATTCGAAGTCAGCTGGCGCGACGGCCAGGGGACGCTGGAGCGGGTCTCCAGCACGACCACAGCGGTTGTGCAGAACCGAAAAGACCCGGCCAGCTTGAACAGCGCCGTCTTCAATTTTGTACGAGATGGTGGCACGCCCAGTTCGGGTAGTGTTGACCTTCAGACCAACGCGTGGTCGGGGTCGAACAGCGGTCCTGTCTATCAACCTCGGGTAGGCGATCAGTTGACGGTCACCGTGGGTATCACGGACCCCGACAACGTGTCATTGAGCAACCTTACCGGATCCGTCACCTCAGGTGCTTTGTCGTATCAGTGGCTCGCCAACAATGTTCCGATATCCGGCGCGACGGCGAGCACGTTCACCATCTCAGATGCGATGGCGGGTCAACGCCTGTCTGTGCAGTTGCGATTCACGGACGCCTTCGGTGATGCGGAGACCCTGACGATTCCGGCGACCTCAGCTGTCGGCAGGAAGATCATGGCACCCGAGTCGAATGGTTTTGTACCGAGCGGCACGCTGGGAGTTGACCTGTTCGTCGCCAACAGCAAGCAGAACTTTTTCCTGGTGCAAGCCAACCTTGATCGACAGGCGGTGGACCAAGTGAGCGGTTTTGCCTCCGATGACATGGTGTGGATTGACCTCAACTCCTTCGGAGTCACGGCCACGAGCCTGGCATCCGGAGCTTTGTCCTCGACAGCTTTCGTTGATCGGACGGTCAATCTAAATGATGCCTTGCCGTCCTCCGCCTGCTTCTTTTACACGAAGAACTCAAGCAATGTCGGTGTAGTCTGGTTTGATCCAGACGGCAGTGGCCCAATGGCGCCCTTCATGGTTGTCGAATTGGTGGCTGCCCCCGCCATTACGGCATCCAACATCGGTATCTGATACGCAGACCAGCCCTTAGGTCTGCAGCACGCATTCATAGTATTCAAGCCTTTTCCTGGAGCACCTCCAAATGGCCATCATCTCGATTTCCAAGGTCAACGACAAGTTAGTCGTATCGGTCAATTCGTTGTCCGATGTCAAGCGCATCGGCGTGGCACCGAGCGAGTCCGGTTTGAAGTTGGAAGTGAAGTCGTGGACTGAGGACACGGCCACTACCCTCAAGGATGGGGTTGCGTCTTCAACAGAGGGTGGGGTACTCAAAATTGGACTGGACGCCTTCAGCAGCGTGGTCGTTCAGTTCAGCGTGTCCTTGGGTGGAGCCACGACGACCACAACCGTTGCCGAGTTCTCGGTTGGATTCCCGGTTGGACAGATCGATCTGAGTTCGTCCGATGTGATAAAGGTTGGCAGTTTGGAGAAGTCCAGCCTGGGTTGGTGGGAAGAGTGGGTGAAGAGCAAGACCGGTTCCTCTGCATGGCCCACAAACGACGAAGATATCAAGCTGATCAAGACCAGCCTCAAGACTTCTTGGGGACAGAAGTTGGTTGATCAGAACCACTTCGCCTGGCTCACTGCTTCCAACGGTGACGACATCGTCGACTTTGGCTCCTTGTCCCAGATCACCGCCACTACCAAGGCAGTGATGAAGGAGTACGAACATGGCATTTGGGTGGACCTCGGTGATGGAGCGGATACGTTCACGGGTTCACCGTACTACGACGATATCCAGGCCGTGGTGTCCGATGCCGGCAAGGTCAAGCGCATCGATGGCGGCGACAACGCCGGATCCTATAGCTGGGGCGGGAAGGGACGCGATTCCCTGCGGCTTGACGTGTCGCTTGATCTCGTTCGAACCTTGGAGCAGGAAAGCGGCCTGACCCCCGATGAGGCCGTGCAGAGGCTTTCCACGAAGGCACGGGTTGTTGAGAACGGCGACACCCAAACCAAGGGTACGTACCCCTTCCAAGTCGTGTACGCCGGAAAGTCCGGGGCGCAGACGGTTCTGGCCTACGTGAAGAACATCGAATCGGTGGAGATCCAACTTTGGAATGATGTCAATGCCGACCGGACGAGAACCTCGG
>JBIKTI010000224.1:0-4994 GCA_044348205.1 Phycisphaerales bacterium
GAGGCCCTGCGCACCACCCGTCGAGGCCGTGCGCGTCTCCTGCGTGAGCTCCTTGAAGATCTCGGGCGTGAGCCAGCGCCTGAGATCGGCCTGCTGCTCGATCGACATCGACATGCGGAACTGGCTCGTGTCGAACCCGTCGAACTCCTTCTCCTCCATCAGCTCGAGGCGCACGCCCGAGAGGATCGGGATGCGCTCGAGCGCCGTCATCCAGCGGCCGACCTCGAGCAGGCTCGGCGCGGCGCCGACGACCACGATGTTCACGCGACGGACGACGGGCGCGGGGCGCGCGGCGGCGGGTGCCGCGGCCTTGCCCTTCGCGGCCTTCGCCTGCGCGGCCTTCTCCTTCGCGGCCTTCGCCTGCTCGTCCGCGGTCGGCTTCGGCGCCTTGACGATCTCGCTGCGAAGGTCGAGCTCGAGGAGCGTCACGCCCTCGGGCATGGTGTTGACGAAGAGCGCCAGCAGCGCGGAGCGCGGCACGGGCTCTATGAGCCCGCGGGCAAGCGAGGCCTTCTCGTTCATCTGCGCGCGGATCCGCTCGAGGTTCTTCATCTCGGCGATCTCCTTCGCGGCCTTCTCCGTGCGTTGCCCGACGGCCTCCTGCAGGGCGCGCACATCGCTCCACTGGCTGTTCGTGAACAGGAACGCAGCGAAGATCGCGATGATCATCACGGGAAAGAGCACGGCCGCGATGAGGCCCGTGCGGCGCTCGCGCGTCTCGAGGACGAAGTCGTCGGGGAGGAAGCTTTGCTCGTTCGGCATGGCGACTTCCGTTCAGAGATCGGTGGGTGCGTTCGCGAGCCCGCAGACGACGGCCCAGTCTGGGTGCGCACGGTCGGGTTCGGGAAGACCGGGCGGCGACGAGCCGATCGGGAGCATGCGCGAGAGCGGGTCGCCGGCCTTCGCGGGGAGCCTCAGCGCTGCGGCGAGGGCCTGGCAGAGCCCGACATCGCGGGCCTCGCCTCCGAGGAACACCACGCGGCCGACGGTCCAGTCGGGGAAGAGCGCGGCGTGATAGCGGAGGCACATGCAGAACTCGTCGGCGAGCATCTCGACGGCCTCGTGCGCGACGCGCTCCGCACCCGTGCAGAGCGCGATCGCGTCGCCGTCCGCGTCGGGTGCGTGCGTTCCCGCCGCGAGGACGCCATGCTCGAGGCGCGTGCGGCGGACTTCCGCGATCGGGACGCGGCGCACTTCGGCGATGCGCGCGTCGAACGCGCGGCCCGAGAGCGGCACCGACTTCGCGAAGACGAGCTTGCCTTGATGGCAGATCGCGATCTTGGTGCCGCCGTAGCCGAGATCCGCGTACATCGTGCCCGTGCGCGCGCTCGGGTCCGCGGCGTGGAGGTGGTCGAAGGCGTGGACAAGCGCCTGGATCTCGGAGTGGACCCCGACGACGCCGAGGCGCACGCGGCGGAACAGCGAGACATAGCGCATCACATCCTCGCGCGACATGGCGAGCGCGATCGTCTCGAGCTTCGGCGCGCCGTCCCGCATCGCCTCGCACACCTTGCTCACACGCACGACGAGCGCTGCGGGGTCGCATCCGAGCCCTGCGGCGAGCTGCGCGGCGGCCACGCTCTCGGCCTGATCGCCGTCCGCGGGCGCGAGGCTCAGGTGCTTGATGAGGATGTGCTGGGAGAGCGGCGCGAGGACCACGCGGTTCCCGCGGAATCCGTTCGCCTTCAGGATGCGCGGCAGCTCGTTGGCGACATGATCGAGGCGCGCCTCCGGCGGCTTCGCGCGGAGCTCATCCGTGAACGGAATCCAGCCGGCAGCGAGCGCCTGCGGGCGTTCGCCCAGCGAGACCTGCAGCAGCTTGACGCCGCTCGAGCCGAAGTCGGCGAGCACGGGCGATTGCTGGGAACGAAACAGGCTGAAGCCCACCAGAAGCCTCCCTCATGCGATGCGAGAAGGCGCCGATCGCCCCCATGGCCCGCCTTGGATCGGCAGGACGGAGGGCCGAATTGAGGGGCAAGGCCGAGAAGCGGCAGGTATGAGCGATCGCGGGCACAGTGCGTCCGTCCGAGAAAGGACGCTCGCGGAGGGCGTGGCGCGGGTCGAGGTCGCTGTGGCCTCAGGACGCGAGCAGCGCGCGCGGGTCCGCGAGGAGCGCAGCCAGCGACTCGACGCGCTGGCTGCCTGCGTCGAGGTCCTTGAGCGCGATGTTCCCGTCCGCGAGTTCCGCGCCGAGGATCAGCGCGCGGCGCGCGCGCGCCTTGCCTGCGTCGCCGAGGAGCTTGCCGACATTGCGCGTCGTCTTCGAGCTCGTGCGCACATGGAGGCCCGCACGGCGCAGCGACATGACGATCTTCGGGAGCTCGGCCTCGGCCGCCTCGCCGCCCGCCGAGATCACGAAGACATCGGGGCGCGGGAGGAGCGTCGCGCCGTCATCGGGCAGGAGCTTCCGGTCGCGCAGCGCGTTCGCAAGGACGACATCGCCCATGCCGAGGCCGCACGCGGGCATCTTCGGGCCGCCGAAGAGTTCGACGAGGCCGTCGTAGCGGCCGCCGCCCGCGAGCGCGCGCTCGGCACCAGAGATCTCGTGGAACTCGAACACCGTGCCCGTGTAGTAGGCGAGGCCGCGCACGATGCCGATGTCGACGCCGCACCACTCGAGGATGCCGAGTCGCGCGGCGTGGGCGCGAAGTTCGTCGAGCGCTGCGAATTCCTCGGCGGGAATCCCGATCTTCGCGGCGAGGTCCGCAAGCGGCGCGGCGAGCGACTGCGTCGCGCGTGCGGCGATGTCGAAGCGCGCGATGCCGTCGGCCGAGAGCCCGAGTGCGCCCGCGCGCTGCGCGAACTCCTCGGGCTTGAGCTTGTCGCGGCGGTCGAGGAGCGTCATGGCGTCACCGGTCTTGTCGGCGGGCACGCCGAGGGCCGCGAGCATGCGCGCGATCGCGGCGCGGTGCGAGATACGCACCTGGATGTCGCGCGGCGTGAGGCCGAGGCGCTCGAGGGCGAGGATGCCGCAGGCGATCACATCGAGGTCATGGGGCGCGCCTTCGACGCCCGCGATGTCGATGTTCCACTGGAAGAACTCGCGCAGGCGCCCGCGCTGCGGCCGCTCGGCGCGGAACATCGAGGGAATCGCGAACCACTTCACGGGAATCGGCAGCGACCCCGCGTGCGCCGCGATCATGCGCGCGAGCGTCGGCGTGAACTCGGGACGCAGCGCGTAGTCGCTCTCCCCGCCGGCGCGGCGGAACGAGAAGAGCTCGTTGACGATCCCTTCGCCCGACTTCGCTGTGTAGAGCTCAAGGTGCTCGAAGGTCGGGCCGTCGACCTCGTCGAAGCCGCAGTCGACCGACGCAGAGCGCCACGCGGCCTCGATGTGGCGGCGGACGGCGAGGTCGGCGGGATAGAAGTCGCGCGTGCCCTTTGGAGCTTGGAACGAGTGCGTGCCCATAGACCGCGAAGCGTATCGGGTGCAAGCGGTGCAATCGGTGCCGCGCAGTGGACGCGCGGGACGCGGTTGTACCCGCCAGCGACCCGGCGCCGGAGCGGCTGCTGTGCAAGCCCATTCTTCAAAGAGACTTGCGCGTCACACTCCACGGTGCCTGGCACCTCCCGTGCGGTGCCAGGTTGTACCCGCTCGCTACCCGGCACCATCTGCAAGCACCGTCTGTCGTCAGCCAAGTCGCCGCATCACCGCCTGCGCCACAGCGTCGGCCCCGTCGAGTGCGAGCGACCGCTCCGCTGCGTCGTGCGCCGCGTCACGCCGCTCGAGCATCAGAAGCGTCATGGCGAGGTTCGCCCATGCCGCGGCGTTGCGCTCGTCGAGCTCGACCGCGCGGCGCGCCGCGACCTCCGAGCCCGCGAAGTCGCCGCGCTCGCCGCGGATGCGCGTGAGCTCGATCCACGACCACTTGAACCGAGGCTCCATGCGCACCGCCTCGAGGAACGCGCGCTCGGCGGCGTCGGGCTTCTTGAGAAGCCGCGAGAGCATTCCAGAGACATGCCAGCCCTTCGCAACGCAGGTGAGCGGCTCGCCGAGGAGCGCGGCGACCGTCGCCTCGATCTCCTTGAGCCGCGCGAAGATCCGCGCTGCGCGTCGCTCGTCGCCTGCCCGGAAACCGCTCCCGATCTCACGCTCGATCGTCAGGAGTTCGCGACCGAAGAGCACGAACTGACCGAGCGCGGCCTGGGTGCGGGCGTCGCTCGAATCCTCTCCCGGCTTGACGGCCTTAAGCTGCGGGTTCGCGCGGTTCGCCTCGGCCTGCGCACGGCACTGTTCGATCGTCTGCTCAAGGAACCGGCGCACAACCTCGCTCTTCCGCCATTCGTCGAACACGGCCCAGTCCTCTTCGCTCCAGCCGATCGGAGGCTCTGTGCAGTCGAGGCGCCTTCCCGTCAGCAGAACCGAGTCCTCCCCGTAGTGCTCGGCGATGAGGATGTACCGCGCCATCTCCTCAGGCGACTGCGGCACGGGCGCGTGCACGATGGAGCAGATCACATCCTGATCGCGCTCGAACGGCGGCGCGTTGATTGCAAAGTCGGGAGTTTCGAACCAGAAGTGCCCGTCGGGGCACGGAAACCACGGCCTGCCCGGCTCGAAAATGTGCCCCGCGATAATCCCGGCCAACCGACCACTTGGCAAATGCGGCATCTCTTCTCCTTTTTGATTGTGCTTCGTCCGACTACTGCTTCCGTCTACTTCTTCCGTCTGCCTATGAGGCGACCATCGTAGGCGCGCCCGAAGACGCGACGGCTGACACGCGCGAAGGCGCGCGGAGCCCACTCGAAGCCGGAGGGCGCTCAGGTCGTGAGCAGGCTCACCACTCGGGTCCGCCCGAGTAGCGGCCGTAGACATCGGCCATCGCCTGCACCTGCTCGCCGAGCGTGCAGCGCGCGAGGCTCGCGGCGACGAGCGCGGGCATCACATTCTCGCCCTTGCGCGCCGCGGTGCGGATCGCGTCGAGCGAGTTCTTCACATCGACCGCCGAGCGCGCGGCGCGCATCTTCGCGAGGCGCGCGTTCTGCTCTGTCTCGAC
>JBIKTI010000530.1:0-4988 GCA_044348205.1 Phycisphaerales bacterium
GGCCGTCCCCTTGGTGCTGTAGCTGCACTTGCTCCCGCAGGCTTATCCGCCGCTGGTTCCGCACTTATAGGTAAAGGTCCTTATGGTACTGCTGCTGGTATCGCCTTGCTGGGTCTTGGAGCTATCCTCCCAGGAGCTGCAGCCTCTGGCGCTGAATCTACTCGCCAAAAGTTAACGGGTGAGCCTACCAAGGGTAAGGAGGGTGAGTTCAGCACCCAGATGGCAATCAACAAGCAGCTTGCTGAGCTTGGCACTACACAATACCGTGACAACATGGGCGTGTATACCAGTGCAATGCGTGACTTAAGTAGTAATGCTTCTAATCAAGCTTACCTTGATCTGCAGCGCAACATTCCACTTCTCAATCAAATGAAGAATGCAGACCTTACTCGTCAACAAGCATTGTTGAATACACAGAGCCAGGCTTATATGCAGCAAGGTGTTGTCGCGACTGCTGGTGCACTGGCACAAGGTCAACAGGCTGGTACCTTCAACCTGGCACAGAGTTATCTGCAAAACAACCCTTATGCTAACTCTGTGATGCAAGCTCCTCAAATTCGTTTCGGTTGATAAATCATGGCATATACTTGGGGTGACACAAGCAGCCTAGGCGCCGTTGCAGGGGCGCAAACAATGCCGCTTGCCGGTAGATATGGGGTCATGGATCAGCTTAGCCCTTTTCTTAGCAGCGTACCGGAAAGCGACAGAGGCCTTATCGCAGCTATTGGCGCACAGAATGTTTTTGCCCAACAAAACAGGCAAGACAATCGTGATTTCATGCGTGAAATGTTTGCTGCTCAACGAGAAGCCTCAAAAGAAGCAAATGAAATGGGGATTCGCAATCAAATTATTGGTTCGTTCTTAAAAGATGTACCTGCTGCGTTTGGCGCTGCGGCGCGTGCGCGAAATGAATACTTACCGCAGCAAGTTGAAATTGCAGGTCGTTCGATGCAAACAGGTAACGCACCATATACCCCCCGAAACTACTACGGTTTTGTCGGGTAAAATAAAAGAATATAGGTAATAACGATGCTTCCTTTTTCAGCAGCAATGTCAATGCCTCTACTTGCTGGCGGTGGCGGTGCGGCAGCAGGAGCTGGGATGGCAGCCCTTGGCCCCCTAGGCCTAGCATCTGCAGGCCTTCAGGCAGGTGCATCTATCTTTGGCGCCACGCAAGCCAGAGCAGGTGCTCGAGACGCAATCAACGCAGCAGAAGAAGCTAAGGCCCGCGACTGGGGCTTTAACATGTTCATGATGGATCGTGATAAAGCCAAGCAAATGGAAGCTGTTCGCGAGGGTCTAGGCGTTATGCAAAGTCCTCTCTTCCAGCAAAACAAATCACAGGAATACGGACGAGCTTTTTCACTTGCTGGTAAATATGGATTTAACCCCCACACGACTGCAACAGCAATAAGAATGTTTGGCGGTTGATGCTTTTATTGTAAAATTGATATAACGCAAGGTTTTAAATATGGCTTTTGATTTAGTAGGCCTCGATCCAACTGAAGGCTCTCATACTACTAACAGTATTTTTGAGCAGTATCCCGCTGCTGCGGGTAGGCTTACAAAGAAAGAAATAAAAAGCATTAAAAATTATGCCCGTGATCTTAATAGGACTAGTCCTAGTGACGCAGCTTCTTATTTAGCTGGAACAAGAGGATATCTTAACTGGCGTCCGGAAACGTTTATTGCTAAGTTAGGGTCTAAGCCTGTTGACTATAACAATTACAGAGGCCTTGGTGCGTCAGCATTCCAGGATTTACTGGGGCGCCAAATGACAGACTCCGAGTGGGAATCAACCTCTAGCCTTGCAAGGGTGAAAGGCATTAAAGATCCCAATGCGTTTGAAGCATTCTTCACCCAACGCCTTGCTTCAACTCCAGAAGGTCAACGCAAGATTAAATCAGAAGCAGATATTGCGTGGGAATCACAGTACGGAACCATGCCACGTGATGCGAAAGGAAACCTGCTCAGGGGCCTGGTACGGTACGACCCAGCACAGGTGCAGTCCATGATCAATTCAATGATTGGTTAACTACAGGCAATACAAAACAGCGCAAAGTAGGTATAGTGTACTGAAATGCGCTTGACGTTAAATGCCGGAAGATTTTTCTCTTGCTAAAGCAACATTACGCAAAAATCCAGCTTTAGAAATTAGACGATCGGACGTTCATCGCTGGGGTGTTTTTGCTAAAGAGCAAATCAATAAACACGATTTACTAGAGGAGTCTCCTTATTTTGAGGTGCCTGACTCTCAAATTGAAAACGCTCCCGAGTGTGAGCGCTATTCTTATTGGTTGACTGATAACAGTCAGTTGATAGGGATGGGTTATGCTGGATTGTATAACCATAGTGGGATTCCAAATGCTTCTTATGAAATTGACTATGTGAATCAGGTTATTCGCCACTATTCAATTTTGCAGATAGAAGCAGATCAAGAAATTACTCTTGACTATGGAAAAAATAACGTGGATCGTTTTGTTTTAAATTAAGGAGATTTACAAATGTCAATGGGAATGGGCGGCGGCGGTGGAATGGGCGATGGTGGCGGTGGCGGCGGAATGTCCGGTGGCGGTGGAGGAATGTCAGGCGGCGGTGGCGGCGGTGGCGGCGGTGGCGGCGGTGGCGGTGGCGGTTCCCAGCCTTGGTACGCACCTTACGTAGGCGGTGGAAATAGTGGTGGAGGAATGTCAGGTGGCGGTGGCGGTGGAGGAATGTCAGGTGGCGGTGGAAGTAGTGGTGGAGGAATGTCCGGCGGCGGCGGCGGCGGTGGCGGTGGAGGAATGTCAGGTGGTGGTGGAAGTAGTGGTGGAGGAATGTCAGGTGGCGGTGGTGGTGGAATGTCGGGTGGCGGTGGTGGTGGAGGAGGAGGCGGTGGAAGCAACTGGGACCCTTCAGATTTTTTAAATGATTTCACTGACACTTTAAATAACTGGGGTGGTGGCTACAACAATGGCGGCTACGAAATCCCAGAGGGATATGTTCCGCAGTCTACATTTGACGCAGCACAAGAAGGCGCAAATTTACAAACTCAATTACAAATTGTCCAGCTCCAACAAGCTGGAGAAACTGAGCGCACAAAATACATAGAAGACAATAAAAAGCCACTGTTACAAACGGAAATCAGCGGGAAACTTGACTTGCAAAAAATTGTTAATGCAGGATACACTCAGATTTCTCGAGTAGAGCGCGGATCTAAAATGATGGGCAACATCACTAGTATGTTCAACTTTTAAGCTGAATATACTAAAATAACTGTAGAGATTTCTCTTTAAGCAAATGGGTTACTCGATTAATCAAACTACCGCCGGCAACCGTGGTCCTCGTCCGACCGTGTCCGGACTCGTGGCACAGGGCATGAGTCAACTTGAGGCACAACAAGCAGTTGATGCCTGGCTCGAACGCGAAACTGGTGGCGGCATGTCCAAAGCCGAGCTTCAAGATTTTGAAACCCTTGTTGGTCGCCTTGAAGGCTCTAAAATGCGTCAAGCTGCCCAAGGCAACCGCGCACGTCAGCGTGACACCATGGCCGGCGGTCTCGCTAGCATGATGGGTAATTTCTGATCTATCTAATGCTTACTGGTAATGCCTGAAATTGATTCCAAAACTGACGAAAGTTTCGACCTCAAGCGTTACCAGCAAGCTGCTGATGTAGCTTATCGCTACGCCAAAGATAAGCTCGAGAACGGAAACGCGCCTGCCACCACAAGCGAAGAAGACGCCTTTAATGAAGAAGATGCATAAGGAATTACATCATGCCTGACACAGCTTTTGACTGGGAAGATCCGGCAAATCCGGATCCATATGATCTATTATTTGACGAGGACCAGGCCCGTAAAGCCGCGGCTGCTGTCAAAATTTTCCAAGATGTTTCCGTTGGATCTACTAAAGAAAAAATGAAGGAGGCAGGTGAACAAGAAAGAACTTCCGCAGAGCAAGCCCAGCGTTTCAGCGAAAGCGACGAGGCGCGAGACTACTCTCAGGCCCAAAGAGCATATCGATATTGATATCTTTGATCAATGGGTGGACAATTTAGATTCACCTACTGAGCAAGCTTTTCGGGCGTTCTGTGCAGAAAACTACTCTCTTATCGAGTGTTATCTCTACGCACGTTTCTTGCGATATAACGGCTGCATAAGTGGCTGTGATCTCTGGATCCAACAAAACTATCCTAAGCCTGATCACAGGAAAGTCTTGTTGCGTGAAATTGATGAGATGCAAGAAGACATTAGGAAATTAAGGGAAGACGTAGATAACGGTATCGTTAAGCGCGATGCAGGTGTCGCCAGGATTGCAGGCATGCAAAAAGAACTGCGTGGCACCATCGCACAAATGAGCTTATTCACCGCCAGCAGGGACCGCAAAGGCCTCTTAATGGCAGGTGCGGATCGTGCCATACGTGAACTACTTACCATCTTCAAGGACGACCCCATTGAGATCCCCCTGGAAGAAGCCTCAATGAGCGTATGGTCCCATATGCAGATGGAAGAGTAATCGTCTTAGAATAACGCAATGCAGAAGCCACCACCGCAGCCACCGCAATACGGTGAAAACATCGCTGGTCGAATGTTTGACGTTGCTCGTCAACTTCAAAAGAACCGCGAAGAATATGCTAGCGTGCGGCGACCAACACCCTTGGCGCAGAAAGTTTCTCAAGGCCAAGACGTGATAAATGCATTAACCAAAAAACAACAAGATGAGCAAGGACAAAACGCCTCTTCAACTCCTGGGACACCTCAAGAAGAACGAAGCGAAGAACAAGGACGGAAGCGAAATGTCCGACCAGGAGAAGAGGAAGGCCGCATTAGATAAAGCACATAAGTACAAAAAACAAAACAAAAACAACAAAGACAAGTAATGAGGTAGCATTCAGTAATACACTGAATAATACCGATCGTGCCTGCATATCAGCATCTTGCATATCGACGCAACGCACAAGCTGCTGCCCGCCGGCAACAAATTCGTGTCCCCCGCAACCTTGAGACGCT
>JBIKTI010000225.1:0-4979 GCA_044348205.1 Phycisphaerales bacterium
AGACGAAGGTGATCGAGGCGGTCGTCGACGAGCGGGGGGAGCTGCTCCCGCTGGTCCCGCTGATCACGGTGACACTGCGCGCGGAAGCGGTCGAGCAGGGCATCGACCTCTGGATGCTCGCCGCGGCGATCGCGTCGCCCGTCGTCGTGGCGCGCGCCGCTGCGCGGTACTACGGCACGGCCCTCAGCGGCGCTGCCATCAAGCTGAGCGCGCGGCAACTCGTCGAGATGCCGCTGCCCTCTGTCGACGCGCCGTGGCGCGAAAGCGCGGCGGCGCTTCGCGAAGCGTCGCGCTCCGAGACAGCCGACGCCCGTCGCGCGGCGCTCGGGCGTTTCGCGCGCGCATCGTGCGAGGCGCACGCGCTTGCGGCGTCCGACGCCGAGGCGGCGTGCGCCTTCTGGCTGGCACGCTGCGACTGATGGCACGAAAAACGCAACAGGCGCCCGCACACGGGCGCCTGTTGGAATGGTTCTTTATCTCGCTTCGCTCACGCCGCAGCAGGAACGGCAGTCGTGTTCTTGCACGCGATCTCGACGAGCGCGTCGAAGGTCTTGGGATCCTCGATCGCGATCTGCGAGAGCATCTTGCGGTTCAGAAGCACGCCCGCGCGCTGCAGGCCGTTGATGAACAGCGAGTAGCGCGTGCCGCGCATGCGGCAAGCCGCCGTGATGCGCGTGATCCAGAGCGCGCGGAAGTCGCGCTTGCGGGCGCGGCGGTCACGCCATGCGTAGCGCTTGGCGCGCATGATGGCGACCTTCGCCTGCTGCTTGTGGCGGGACTTCGTGCCGAAGTAGCCGCGGGCTTCGCGGAGAAGCTTGCGGCGGGCCTGCGTTCGTGCTGCACCCTTGCGTGCGCGTGGCATGGTTCGACCTCTCGATGGAGCCCTATGGCTCCTGCAACTCACTCAGACCGGCGGAGGACGGGACTTCCCGACGCTTCGGACCCGACGATCTTTAAGATGACTGTTCCCGCCGAAGCGGATCAGACCGCGACGGCGACCTCGCGGTCGGCCTCGCGAAGCTCGTGCTGCTCCTGCGAGAGGAGCGGGCGGAAGAGCAGCTTGCTCAGGGCGCGGATGTCGCCCGAGCGCGCGTAGCGCTTCTTGCGGTAGCTCTGGATCTGCGTGCCCGACTTGTTCGACTTCAGGTGACGCGAATGCGGGCGCCCGAAACGGATCTTGCCCGTCTTCGAGATCTTGATGCGCTTCGCGAGACCCTTGTGACTCTTGTTCTTCGGCATGGTTGGCTCCCGATGGGGGATCGAAGAGAGTAACAGAATCCGCTCCCGTCGCGCAAGCGGTCGGACGCTCGAAATCGTGGTTCTCGGACAGTTTCCGCGCACGGGCGCTGGATCGACTGCGCTTGGCGCGCGGCGCCGAGCGCATCAGTGCAGCAGGAAGACATCAAACTGGAGCCAGTCCGACGGGGCGTCGTCCAAGGCGCGCTCCGACGGGCCGCGCGGCGAGGCCGTCATCGGCAGCCAGATGTTCTCCACATGGGCGGGTTGGTCTGCGATCGCCGGCACCGAGACCGACGGGCTCGCCATGAAGTCGACCGAGACATCTGTGAACAGCGCGTTCTGGCCGCGGCCGCCATGATCGGGGCTGTTGATGATGCACATCCCGACGGGTTCGCCCGCGCGGAGGAGGTCGATCACGGGGTTGCGGTCCGCGACGAACGGAACGCGCGCCCCAAGCTGCCAGGCGGGAAGCAGCGAGCGGTTTGGCACCTGATAGGCGTAGCCCTCGCCCTTCGGGTCGTTCGGGCAGCAGCGGCAGCGCGCGTCGCAGTAGTTCTGCGCGGAGAGGGGCTCGAGATGGCGGTTGTTGCCAAGGCCGACCCACGAGCCAAGCTTGCCGAGATCGGGCATCACGCTTGCCTGGAACGGCATCGCGTCGTGGTCGCGCACATAGCGGGCGACTCCCGTGCCAAGGCTGCGGAGGTTGTCGGCGCACGCCGCATCCCCCGCACGCGCTTGCATCCAGCGCGCGATCGGGAGCCCGACTGCGACCACGATGAGCGCCACGGAGGCGAGCGCCCAGAGGTCGGGCCAACGGCCGCTGCCGCCTCCCGCGCCGCCTGCCGTCGCGGGAGTGATCCGCATGCGCGCGCCGCGCGTTTCATCCGCGCGGGCGATGCGGGCAAGCGTCGCGTCGGTGAGCGATGGATCGGGCGGCTCGACCGCGTGCTGGTCGAGCAGCGCAAGCTCGCGCATCACGGCCACGAGCCGCGCGCGCTGCCCGGGCGCAGCGGCCGTGGCGCGCGCAAGGTCGAACCCGTGCTCGGCGAGGATGTCGAGGGCGTCGATGTCGGCGGGCGAAAGCCGTGTGTTTCCCGTCGGAACCGCGCCATCGAGTGCGTCGCGCGCCTCGGCCTTCCGGGGCCCGTTCTCTTCGCGGATGTCGTTCTCGTGTCGTGTCATGGTGGTCCGTTGCTCCTCGCGTGGCGCCGCGCGGCGTCAGCGGTCTCCTCGATCATCTGTGCTTCTGCCCGCCCCGCCGCGCTCGTCGGGCAGCGGAAGCCCGCGTCGCTCGCACGCGAGGCGAAAGCTCGACGCGAAGCTGGCGACTGCCGCGTGGAGCCGGCTCTTCACTGTGCCGAGCGGTATCGACAGCGACTCCGAGATCTGCGCGTAGCTGAGCCGCTGGAAGTACGACAGCAGCAGGATCTCGCGGAAATGGTGCGGCATCTCCTCGACGACCTGCTTCACGAGGTTCCGTTCGTCGGCCGCCTCGAGCGGCAGCGCGGGGCGGTTCTCCGCGCCCTCGAGGAGATCGACGAGCGAGCCTTCGCCATCGCGCGAGAGCGGTGCGTCGAGGCTTGCCGCAGACCTGCGCTTCTGGCGCCTCAGGTAATCGCGCCCCTTGTTGGCCGCGATGGTGTAGAGCCACGGGCGGAACCGCCGCGCGCGGTCGAAGCTCTCCGACGAGAGATGGACCTGCAGGAACGCCTCCTGGAAGACATCGTCCGCACCCGTCTGTGATCCGACGAGCCGTGTGAGGAACCCGTGCAGGTCGTTCCGATAGCGGTCGATCAGCTGCCGCAGCGCGTCTGGGGCGCCCTCGCGGTGGGCGACGAGGAGGGCCTCGTCGGAGCCAGGCTCGAGCGGCGCGTCGGCGATCATCTCGGAGACGGGCAGCCCTGCGTCCGAAGCCGCATGGTCGCGCGGAGAGGTCGTGGCGTCGGGCTCGGGTTTGGGTTCAGGCGGTTTGGTCAAGTCGCGCGTCCGGGTGCAGCGAGCGGAGCGCCCGCGTGCAGCGAGGATATCCGACCACGGCAGGGCGCCCTGCCGCGTGAGGTCCTGCGCCAGTGCTTTCGCCGCTTCGACGAAGGTCCCGCGCCCGTCGATGCGCGGGAAGTCGGAGAGGTTCGCGGCGGTCGAACGCACCATGGGTCGGTGCTACGACGGACCGTGCGGCGGAGGTTCGGCCCCCGCACCGATTTTCCGAGGTTCCTTTTGGGAGCCCTGCGTCGGGCGGTGGCGCAGAACCTCGCGACCGGTTCCTTCTAGAATCTCGACCCGCGCCGTCAGGTCGGGGATTCCCCTCGGCCGCGTCGCCCCCGAGGTCTCTCGATGGGTGTGCCTCTCAGCCAGATGTGGACGGTCGCGACCTATGTGCTTCGGCAGAAGCTCGCGGGCCGCAAGCGTTACCCGCTTGTCCTCATGCTCGAGCCGCTGTTCCGCTGCAACCTCGCGTGCGCGGGCTGCGGCAAGATCCAGTATCCCGCGCACATCCTCAGGCGGCAGCTCACCCCGCGGCAGTGCTTCGACGCGGTCGAGGAGTGCGGGGCGCCCATGGTGTCGATCCCGGGCGGCGAGCCGCTCCTCCACCCCGACATCAAGGAGATCGTCGAGGGGCTCGTCGCGCGCGGGAAGTACATCTATCTCTGCACGAACGCGCTCCTCCTCAAGGAGAAGCTCGAGGCGGGCCTCTTCAAGCCCTCGAAGTACCTCACCTTCAGCATCCACATGGACGGAGAGCAGGAGAACCACGACTTCGCTGTGTGTCGCGAGGGAACCTACGCGAAGGCCGTCGAGGGAATCCGCCTCGCGGTCGAGATGGGGTTCCGCGTCACCACGAACACCACGCTCTTCGAGGGCGCCGATCCGAACTCGGTCCGCGCGTTCTTCGACGAGATGATGGCGCTCGGGGTCGAGGGCATGATGCTCTCGCCTGGCTACGCCTACGACAAGGCGCCCGACCAGTCGGGGTTCCTCAAGCGCCGCGAGACGAACCAGCTCTTCGAGATGATCCTCTCGAACCGCCGCGACGGCAGGCGCCCCTGGATCTTCAACCAGTCGCCGCTCTTCCTCGAGTTCCTGATGGGGAAGCGCGGGTACGAGTGCACTCCGTGGGGCATGCCTTGCTACAACATCTTCGGCTGGCAGAAGCCGTGCTACCTGCTGCAGGAAGGCTACGCCGACAGCTTCCGCGAGCTGATGGACGAGACCGTGTGGGAGAACTACGGCCACGCGAGCGAGAACCCGAAGTGCGCCAACTGCATGGTGCATTCGGGCTACGAGGCGAGCGCGGTCGACCACACCTTCTCGAGCTTCGGCGGGTTGTTCGCGACTGCGAAGGCGATGCTGTTCAACGCCTATGCCAATCCGGGCGCCAAGGCGCGTCTCGCAGAGGAGGCGAGGAAGCCGCACGGGCCGGCGAAGCACCTGGTGCAGCTGGGGCTCGCGGAGGATGTTGAGACCGCGGATGGGAAGCGCACCTATCGGTTGAAGCAGACGGTCGCCTGAGCGGCGGGGCGCGCGGCGCGCTGTCGCCGCTTCGAACGGTTCAGCTCGCACTGCTTGCTTCGCAAGCACGCGGCACCCGGCCGCCTTCGGCGGCCGGCGCTCCACGACATTCGGACGCGAGACGCCGCCGCTCCAAAGGAGCGGCGGGTGCCACGTGCTTCCGAGCGCAGCGAGGAAGCAGTGCGAGCAGAACCACCCGAAACCCCGACAGTGCGGCCCGAAGGGCCGGT
>JBIKTI010000226.1:0-4969 GCA_044348205.1 Phycisphaerales bacterium
GAACTCCAGCGAGCCGACCCGCGTGCTCTATGTGATGCCGAGTCTCGCGCAGGGGCACGCTGCGAGCGCGAACCTCGTGCGACTCGTCGACTTCCACATGAACCGTTCGCCCGGCAAGGGAACGATCGAGCCCGCCGTGGTCATCTGCGACGAGATGACCGCGCGCACGCCAAAGCTCCCGTTCCTGAGCCTGCTCGACATTCCGTCCGAGCGAGCGGGTGCGGAGCACCTCGCCAAGCTGCGTGCGCTTTGCGAGGTCACGGTTCTTCCGGCCCAAGGCACCTTCCTCGACGCCGCCGCGCGCGGCATCGAGGCTGCGCGCGCGTTCGCGCCCGATGTGGCCGTGTTCACGGCGAGCCCCGCCTGCGCCGTGCAGACCGCGATGGCGGCCGCACGGGTCGCGCCCGTCCAGGTCTGCCTCAACATCGGGGTTCCGCTCCTCTCGCGCGGAATCGACGCCGTCATCTACAACAACCCCCTCAAGGAAGCCCGCGACGCTGAGTTCGTCCGCGCACTGGGAATCGCCGTGACAGGCGTGCTCACCTCGGGCGGCGACGCCCACGCGGGCGCGCAGGTCGCGCCGTTCCCGCGGCAGGAACTCGGTCTACCCGAGGGCGTCCCCGTGGTCGCCTGCATGTCGAATGTGCTCGCGAGGCGCATGCTTGCGGGCACATTCGCGGCCGATCTCGTGGCGTTCCTGCGCAGGAACCCCGATGTGTGGTGGCTCGGCATCGGATTCTGCGACCCCGAGCCAGTGCGCGCCTACCTGCGCGGACTCGAGGACGGCGCGGACATCGAGCGGCGCTGCGTCTTCACAGGCGGCTGGAGCAAGCCGTGGGGCATGATCAAGTCGTGCAATGTCGTCCTCAACGAGTATCCCGAGGGCGGCGGAAACGCAGTCATCGAGTCGATGGGCTGCGGAGTGCCTGTCGTCGCCATGCGCGCGGGCGACCGCCACGCAGAGGCGATCGGCGCGGTGCTCGTGGGCCCCGACGCGATCCCAGAGCCCGACATCGCCGCATACTGGGCGCTCGCCGAGCGCTGGATCCGCAACCCTGCTGAGGCGCGCGCTGCGGGCGAAAGGCAGTGCGTGCGGGCGCGAGCGCAGCTCGACTACGCCGTGATCTGCCCGCGCTATGAGCAGACGATCCTCGGCCTCGCGCGCAGCGCGGCGTGCGCGGCGGCACCCGCTGCGGCGATCGCCTGAGCTGCTTCCCGACCGAACGCACTTGAAACGCAGCGGGGCGCACGGCATGTGCCATGCGCCCCGCGCGAATGCTGCCGCAGCCGTCGTCAGAAGGTCCACTTCGCGAGCACGACCGCGAGGTCGTTCGCGTCGACGATCTGGTTGCCGTTCACATCGCCTGCACGGTTCGCGCCCGTCAGGCCCCAGTTGCCGAAGAGGATCGCGAGGTCGAGCGCGTTCACCGCGCCGTCGCCGTTGATGTCCGCGGGGAACGACGCGCTCGGCGCATAGCGCACGATGCGGAAATTGCCGCCTGCTGGGTAGTCGACGGCCCTGATGACGCCCCCGAGGCCGTCCTTCGCCGTGACGAAGTTGAAGAGCGCCTGCTGGTAGCTGACGCCGACCGTCTCGAAGGCGAGCCCGTTGAGCGGGTACTCGTCGCCGCCGCGGCAGAGGAAGTCGATCGTGGCGGCGGGAATGGTGAGCTTCGGGTTGAGGACCACGCCGTTCTCGACGAGCATGGTGCCGTCATCGAGGATGACATCGATGACGCGGCCGCCGGGGTTCGCGGCCACCGAGTAGGTGAAGCGGAAGCCCGAGATCTGGGCGAAGCGCCCGTTGCCGCTCGAGGGGAAGCCCTGCGGAAGCGGCGTGACGCGGCTGACGGCGTTCTCGAGGAGCGCCTTCAGGGTGGTGACGGGAAGCGCGGGAACGATCGCCACGAAGTTCGAGAAGGGCAGGAACTGGAAGGTGTTCAGCTCGGTGAAGTTCCCCGCGGGCAGGATCGAGTTGTTGCGGATGCCGCCGCCGTTCTGGAACGCGATCACGGGAAGCGGGAGCCCTTCCTCAGGGGCGCGCTTGCGGGCGTTCCAGAGGAGGCTGTCGGCGCAGAGGTTTCCTTCGTTGGTCTCGACCGATCGGATCGCGGAGGTGCGGCCGTCGAGGGCGACCTCACTCGTCGCGATCACATTGGCGGCAAGCGAGGCGACCGACGCCGCGACGGGCGCGATCACATCGGCCTGCACGGTCGCGTCCGCGACGACGCCGCCCGGGAGGCTTGCGTCTGCCACGCGCACGGGGCCGCTCGTCGCCTCGACGCCGACGACGACGCCGTTCGCGTCGAAGTCGACGACGCAGCGGCCGACATAGCGGTAATCGCCGCGCGTGGTGATGATCGGAAGCTGCCGGCCGTTGCCGTCGGTCTCGTAGAGCGGGTAGGGGCCGTAGCGCGCATCGGGGATGCCGTCGCTGTTGGCGTCGATCGCGTCATCGGGAACGAGCAGCTGGCCAGCGTTCCAGAGGAGCTCGTCGCCGCCGCCCGCGACAAGGACATCGACATCCCGCAGAGACTGCGCGAGCGTGCGCTCGGAGCCGATTCCCTGGAGGTGCGTCATCACGACGATGTGCTTCACGCCTGCGGCGGTCAGCGCGTCGACCTCGGTCTGGATCGCGCCGAGCACGTTCGAGTCGATGATCACGTCGCCGGGCGACGCGATGAAGGGCAGGTCGGGAGTGGTCGCGCCGACGAAGCCGACGGTGACGCCATTCGTGACCGAAGTGGTGCGCTTCGCGATGCGGCCCGACGACACGAGCGCCGCGAGCGACGGCTCGGGCGTCATGTCGAGGTTCGCGGAGAGGAACTTCGTGCCGTCCGTGAAGCCATTGATGAAGTCCGCGAGGACCTCGGGGCCGAAGTCGAAGTCGTGGTTGCCGATGCAGATCGCGTCGTACTGGATCGCCTGGAGCGCGATCGAGTCGTAGAAGCGGCTCCCGATCGGAAGCGACAGGCTCGCGTTGAACTCGGGGCCCGCGAGGAAGTTGTCGCCGCTCGAGACCATCACGCAGCCGCCCGCTGCGAGCGCGTCTGCGCGGAGCTGGTCGACCTTGGCCTTGAAGCGCGCGGCGTTGCCGTAGAGCTGCTGGCTGCTCGACGGATAGAGCAGCTTGCTCTCTGTGTCGTTCGTGTGGAGGATCGTCAGGCGGAAGTTGTCGGCGATCGCTGCGGAGGCGACTCCGCCGGCGACGAGGGCAGCGAGTGTTGCGCTGCGCAGGGTTCGGGTGCTGGAGCTCGAAAGGGACTGCATGCGTGGCTTCTCCAGAGGCAAGGGAAGATGTGGGACGAACGGGAACGGCGTTCCGCCGCCGCACGCGCGGCGGTGTTCGGAGGCGGCAGAGTCGTGCGCACCCATTCAGGGGGTGCGAGGCCGGCCTGTCGGCCGCGCAAGTGTTTGGCGTGGCTTCGGCAAGCGGACTGTGCAGGGCCTGTGAAGGAGCGTCTGCCCGTCGAGGTACACTCGCGCGGATGCGTCGTGCGCGTGCCAAACCCGAGGCAGCTCTCTTCGACGAACATGAAGGGCGCGCCGCGGCGGCGTCCGCCGCGCGCGTGACCGCACATCTCGCCGCTCTCGAGGAAACCGAGGCGGACGGCGTGTCGATGCGAAAGCGGCAGGGGAGCCACTACACGCCTCCCGCGCTGGTCGGATGGGTGCTCGGCGAGTCGCTGCGCGCGCACGGTGGACGCGGCGCATCGGCGCCGACGACGGTCCTCGACCCTGCCTGCGGGGCTGGCAACTTCCTGGTGGCCGCTGCGAGGCGCCTCGCCTGCAGCGGCGGGCCGCGCATCACGGATGTGCTCGCGCGCTCCGTCTTCGGCATCGATATCGACGAACCTGCTGTCGCGCTCTGCCGCGCGCGCCTCGCCGAACTCATCGAGGACGACACGCCGCCCGCGGAGCGCAGAGCCGTCGAGGCAGCGCTCGCGCGGCACATCGTGGTTGGCGATGCACTCGACGGCCGCGCGATCGACGCGCTTGTCGCAGGCGCCGCGGCACCGCCGCGCGATGGCGCGTTCGACCTCGTCGTCGGAAACCCGCCGTTCCTGAACCAGCTCGAGCGCGCGACCGCAGCATCGCGCGCGCGCGCCAGGGAACTGCGCGAGCGGTTCGGCGGCGCGATCGGGGGCTACGCGGATCTCGCAGGCGCGTTCCTCCTCGAGACCTTGCGCGTGGTGCGGGCTGGTGGCGCCGTCGGCTTCGTCATGCCGCAGTCGTTCCTCGCGGCCGTCGACGCGGGCGCGGTGCGCGCGTGCGTGCTCGAGCAGGCGTCGATCCGCGCGCTCTGGTCTGCGAACGAGCGTCTCTTCGAGGACGCATCCGTGCGGGTGATGGCGGTTGTCCTGCGTCGCGGCGCGGGTGCAGGGCCGCAGCCGCTGCGCCGCGCGTTCGGCGCTCGGTTCGAGCCGCTCCAGCCTCGCGCCGACGAGATGCCCGCGGGCGACGCGCCGTGGTCGCCGCTTCTCTCGGATGCGCTCGGCGTTCCCGCGCTTCGAGCGTCGAGCGCGGCTGGTGACGGAGTCGCCGCCATCGGGTCGATCGCCCGCGCGACGGCCGACTTCCGCGACCAGTTCTACGGGCTGCGCGGCGCGATCCGCGACCTCGCGGAGCCGCCTGAAGGCGCGCACGCGCGCCTTCC
Source organism: Phycisphaerales bacterium (assembly GCA_044348205.1). GTDB lineage: Bacteria > Planctomycetota > Phycisphaerae > Phycisphaerales > SM1A02 > QWPT01. The sequence continues at coordinate 4,658 of JBIKTI010000226.1, forward strand.
GCGGCTCGTCTCCACGCGGCATGTCGACCTCGCGCGCGAGTCGTGGGGCGCGGTCGACGCGCGCATCCTCGGCGCGCGGTACCGCCACCCGCGCGTCGAGCTCGCGGCGCTCACGGAGGTCCGCGGCATGACGGCGTGGGCGGAGGCGAGGCTCGTTCCGAAAGTGCTCGTCGCCACGCAGACGAAGGTGATCGAGGCGGTCGTCGACGAGCGGGGGGAGCTGCTCCCGCTGGTCCCGCTGATCACGGTGACACTGCGCGCGGAAGCGGTCGAGCAGGGCATCGACCTCTGGATGCTCGCCGCGGGACCAGC
>JBIKTI010000227.1:0-4954 GCA_044348205.1 Phycisphaerales bacterium
TCGCTCCTCGCGCACGATGTTGTTGAGCGGCTGCTGCTCGGTGAGCGAGCAGCCCGCTGTCTGGACATGCGTGCGCATGAGGAGCGAGCGCTCGTTCTTCGCGCCGTAGCGGTCCTTCATCGCCTTCGCCCAGATGCGGCGCGCTGCGCGGAGCTTGCAGATTTCCTCGAAGAACTCGTTGTGGCTGTTGAAGAAGAACGAGAGGCGCGGGCCGAAGCCGTCGACATCGAGGCCGCGCTTGATGCACTCCTCGACATACTCCATGCCGTCGCGCAGCGTGAACGCGAGCTCCTGCGTGGCGGTCGAGCCGGCCTCGCGGATGTGGTAGCCCGAGATCGACACCGAGTTCCACTTCGGCAGGTGCTGCGCCGCGAACTCGATCGTGTCGACGACGAGCTTCACGCTCGCCTCGGGCGGATAGATGAACTCGTTCTGCGCGTGGAATTCCTTGAGGATGTCGTTCTGCAGCGTGCCGCCGAGCGAGGTCCACGGGATGTTGCGCTCCTGCGCGTGGGCGAGGTACATCGCCCAGATGACGGCGGCGGGCGCGTTGATCGTCTGCGAGACGGTCACATCGCCGACGGGAATGTCGGCGTAGAGGCGATGCATGTCCTCGATCGAGGCGATGGCGACGCCGCAGCGGCCGACCTCGCCCGCGGACAGCGGGTCGTCGGAGTCGCGGCCCATCAGGGTCGGGAGGTCGAACGCTGTCGAGAGACCCGTGTTCGCCTTGGTGCCCTTCGCGTTGTCGAGGAGGTACTTGAAGCGCTTGTTGGTGTCGTCGGCCGAGCCGAAGCCCGCGAACTGTCGCATCGTCCACAGGCGGGATCGATACATCGTCTTGTGGACGCCACGCGTGAAGGGGTACTGGCCGGCCTCGCCGATGCGCGGGTGGGCGCGGGTCGGGTCGGCGGGGTCGTGGGTCAGGACGGTGTCGGGGCCGTAGCGCTCGCCGACCACGTAACCGGAGATGGTCACGGTCTCGGGGTCGACCTTGGAGGGAGTGGCGGACGGGGCCGTCGGGTGCGCGGTGGACATGGGGAGGCATCGTATCGCGGTCGCGGCGTCCGTTCGCGGTCGCCGCAACAGCCGCTCCCAGAGGCGGGAACGAGGGACCGCCGCTGATGCGGGAGCACTGCCGCGACGGTGTCGCCATAATGCCCGATATGCACGACGAGACGAGCGCGGAAAGGACCTCTGAGCCCATCGCGACCGCGGAATCCGCAGCCGTCGCGGACCTCCGATTCGATGCCGCCGCCACCACCTCCGCCTCGCTCGAGTTGAACGCCGTCCCCTGCGTCACGGCGATCGAGGTCCACGCCCACGCGCGGCTCGTCGGGGCGGTGCTCCGCGTCGCCATCGACGGCGAGCCGCCCGAGTCGGCTGTTGTCTTCTCGCGCGGCCTCGAGACGATCGACGCAGGGACCTCGCTCGCGGTCGATGCGCTCGGGCTCGAGCTTCCCGCAAGTCTCCTGAAGCGCTCGAGCGAGCGCGAGCCCCTCGACCTCGTGGCCACGCTCGTCGACGGCACGAACGGCGGTCGTGTGCTCGCGACCGCGCGCCACCGCATCGTCGTCGTGCCCGCGTCGCACTGGTGCGGCACGCAGAACACCTGCGAGTCTCTCGCCGCGTTCGTGACGCCGAACACGCCCGCCATCGCTGAGATCCTGCGCGATGTCTCAGCGCGGATGCAGAAGTCGACGGGAAGCGGCGCGCTCGACGGATATCTCTCGCGCAGCCCCGAGCGCGCCCAGCGGCTCGCGGAGGCGTGCCACGACGCGCTCGCAGCGCGCGCGATCTCCTACATCTCCGCGCAGCCGAGCTTCGAGACGGCGGGCCAGAAGGTGCGCACGATCGCGGAGGTCCTCGCGGACGGGCTCGGCAACTGCCTCGATCTCTCCGTCACGCTCGCTGCGCTCTTCGAGGCATGCGGGCTCTGGCCGATGATCGCCCTCGGCGACGGCCACGCGGTCGTCGCGTTCGCGACCATCGACTCGCACTTTCCAGACGCAGTGCAGCTCGGCCCTTCGCGGCTCGTGAACCGTCTCGAGCTCGGTGAAGTCCGCGTGATCGAGGCGACGGCGTCCTGCGGCGGCACGGGTGGCTTCGGCGCCGCGCTTGCAACGGGCGAACTCTGGCTGCGCGACGCGTCCGACGAGATCCTCGTCGTCGATGTGCGCGCGGCGCGGCGCGCGGGTTTCCACCCGCTTCCCGAGCGGCTCGAGCGCCGCGCGCCGCGCGCGCGCGCTGAAGGCGTGACCACGCGCGACGACGACGAGTGGAAGGTGGTGCAGCCCGCTGGCCTTCCACCGCTTCCGAGGCCGAAGCTCGCGCCGCGCGAGCACCGACTCGAGTCGTGGCGCAGGAAGCTCCTCGACCTCACGCTGCGCAACAGGCTCCTCAACGACCGCGACGCTGCGGGGGTCCCGCTCTTCGCGGATGGCGACGACGCGATCGCGCTTCTCGAGGACGCGCTCTGGAACGAGACGCCGCTCGTCCTCAAGTCGCGCGGCGCGATGCGCGACATGACGCCCGCGGACATCGCGGATGAGATCAAGGCGCGCATCCTTCGTTCGACGCTCGACGACGACGAGCTCTTCAAGCGCGCCACGAAGGCCTTCCGCGATGCGCGAAGCTCCATCGAGGAGACGGGCGCGCGCTCCCTCTTCGTCGCGGTCGGCTTCCTCGAGTACGCGGTCGAGCAGCGCAAGGAACCGCTGCGCGCGCCGCTCGTGCTCGTTCCCGTCGAGCTCGAGCGCATCTCGCGCTCGGAAGGCTTCCGCGTGCGGCCCGTCGCAGACGACACGGTGCCGAACGCTGCGCTCGTCGAGTCGCTGCGCGCATCGCACGGCCTCGACATCGGCGCGTCGACGGGCCTCGGCAGCGCGCTCGTCGAGGACGAGCACGGGCTCGACATCCGCGCGATCCTCATGCGCGTGCGCCAGGCCGTGAAGGATGTGCCGCGCGCGCGCGTCCTTCCGATCGCGAAGCTCGGGATCTACTCGTTCAAGAAGCTGCCGCTCTACGAGGAGATGCGCTCGCGCGGCGGGGCGCTCGGGAATCATCCGATCGTGGGCACGCTCCTCGACCGCGCGTGCACGGCGCCCATGCGCGGCATGTCGCTCGTCTCCCCCGCCGCGGTGGAGGATGCCGCTCCCTTCGCGGGCGTGCGGCTTCCCCTTCCCGCCGACAGCTCGCAGATCGCGGCGATCGCCTCCGCGACGAACGGTGCGACCTTCGTCCTGCAGGGTCCGCCCGGCACGGGAAAGAGCCAGACCATCACCAATCTGCTCTCCGACTGCCTCGCGCGCGGCAAGCGCGTCCTCTTCATCGCGGAGAAGAGCGCTGCCCTCACGGTGGTGAGCGACCGGCTGCGCAAGGCGGGCCTCGGCGCATTCGCGCTCGACCTTCACGCCGACCACGCGACCAAGACGAGCTTCGTGGCGCAGGTGAAGTCCGCGCTCGAGGAGCTCGACGCGCGCGCCGCGCCGAATGCGCGTGCGTTCGCCGCGGTCGCGGCAAAGACCGACGCTCCGCGCCTGAGGCTGCGCGCCTCGTGCGATGCGCTCCATGCCGAGGGCAAGGCAGGGCTCTCCGCCTACGACGCCGTGAACCGCGCGATCGCGGCACGGCCCGAGGCGGCGCAGCGCGGCCTTCCCGAGGGTGCGCTCGACGCCGCGGTGCGCGTCGACATGTCGTCCGACGACATCGAGTCACGCCTCGCGGCCACCGCGCGGCTCGCCGACGCCGCGCGCGCGCTTCCAGCCGGCGCACGCACGGCCCATGCGGGACTCTCGCCGACTGCATCCGTGTCGCCCGAGGCCGCGCTCGAGGCTGCGCGCCTCGCGCGCGCCGCGCTCGACGCGCTTGCGCACGCACGCCGCGCAGGCGACGCCCTGGCCTCGGCGCTCGGCATCTCGCCGCGCATGACGCTCGGAGAGCTCGCGAAGACCGCTGCGTTCGCAGCGTCGCTCGAGTCGGCCACGCGCGCGGCGCCCATGCTCGCGGAGGCCGCGTTCGCAGCCGACCATGCGGCCAGGCTCGACGCGCTGACACGCGCGGTCGATCTCGGCGAAGGCGGCGCGGCGGCTGCGCGCGAGCTCGACGCGCGATACGACCGCGCGGTGCTCTCGCTTCCGATGGCGCAGCTGGCGGGCGACCTGCGCGCCGTGCGCGAGAAGTTCGTCCTCTTCCGCTGGCTCGCTGCGCGGAAGGTCCGCGGCGCCCTCGCGCGCGTCTCGCGCGAGGCACCCGCGACGGGCGTCGATGCGCTCCTCGCCGAGCTCGATCGACTCATCGCATCGGACGGCGCGATCAAGGCGGGCGAGTCCGCCGCGCGCGAACTCGCGCCCTTCACGGACGCGGCGGGAGCCGTCGGCTTCGCGGCCGCGCGCGCCGCCATCGGCCGTGCGCGCACGACCGCACGCGCCGCGCGCGCGCAGTTCCCGCGCGAACTCGCCGCCCTCGCAGCGCATGTGCCTGCGCAGGCCGCGTCGGGCGCGATCTCGCCGCTGGCGCAGGCCGCACGAGAAGCCGCAGCATCGCTCGATGCCGCGCTCGCGATGATCGACGCGTTGCTCCACGCGACGGGAGCGTTCCACGGCGACGCTGCGCGGATCGGCGACCTGCCCGAGCGGCTCCAGCGCCTCGCGGCGCACGCGGCAAGCCTGCCTGCGTGGAGCGCGTTCACCGCGGCGCACCTCGACGCAGTGTCGCTCGGCCTCGGCGCCGTCGCGGATGCGCTCGAGTCGGGTGCGCTCGACACGCTCGACGCGGAGGCCGCGGTCGAGTCGGAGCTTCTCGCAGCATGGGTGCGCCTGCGCCTGCGCAACGAGCCCGCGCTCGCGGAGTGTGCCAGCGACCGCGCGGATTCGCTCCGCCGCACCTTCCTCGACGCTGTCGCCCTCTATCGCAAGGGAACGCCGGACGCCGTCGCAGTCGCCGTGCGCGACCG
>JBIKTI010000228.1:0-4946 GCA_044348205.1 Phycisphaerales bacterium
TCAGCTTCCAGTGGCAGCGCAACGGCGTCGACATTGCGGACGGCGACAGCGGCGCGTCGAAGGGTGGCGGCGAAGTCTCGGGCGCCAGCGGCGCGCTGACCGCGACCGCGCTCTCGACCACGCTCACAATCACCGACGCGCGTCCGTCGGACGCAGGCGAGTACACCGTGGTCTTCACGAACAGCTGCGGCGACGCGACGAGCGTGGCGGCCGCGGTCGCCATCGCGACGCCGTGCCCCGCGGACCTCAACGCCGACGGCACCGTCGGCGCGCAGGACCTCGCCGCGCTCCTCAGCGCGTGGGGCACGAGCGCCGGCGACCTCAACGCCGACGGCACGACGGACAAGCAGGACCTCGCAGCGATGCTCGGCGCGTGGGGCGCGTGCGGGTGAATCGTCGGAGGCGTCCGCCGAGATCGCCAATGCCCGCGCGGATCCCGCGTACACCCATGGCAGGCAGCGCCCGCGTCGGGCCACCTTCCTCACGCGAGAACCTCATGCCCACGCTCCTCTCCGCCCTTGTTCGTCTCTCCGCCGCACTCCGCCGAGCGCGGGTGCGCGCGTCCGCGGCGATCATGCTGGCGTTCGCCGCCGCGTTCATCGGGCTTGCCACGCCGAGTTTCGCGCAGGGGGAGTGCGACGGGCGCTGGTTGTCGCCTCCCGAGCAAGCGTTCCCCGGTGTAGACGGCTGGTTCGTGTCAACGCTTGTTCGCTCGACCGGAGAATTGATCGCGGGGGGCAAGTTCTCCGTCGCGGGAGGTACGGTCGCGAACAGCATCGCGCGATGGGACGGAACCTCGTGGTCGCCTCTCGGCTCTGGTCTCAACGAAGAGGTGTATGCGCTTGCGGAGTTGCCGAACGGCGACCTCGTGGCGGGTGGTCAATTCACCAGCGCAGGCGGGGTTTCTGCGAACCACATCGCGCGCTGGGACGGCTCGTCATGGGCGCCGCTCGGTTCTGGCATGAATGGCAGCTGGGGGGTGTCTTCGCTCGCCGTACTGCCGAACGGAGACCTCGTGGCGGGAGGCGACTTCACGACCGCTGGCGGCGTGTCGGCGAACCGCATCGCGCGTTGGGACGGCACCCAGTGGTCGCCGCTTGGAGCGGGGCTCAATGGCCCGGTGTATGCGCTGGCGGTGCTTCCGAACGGCGACCTCGTGGCGGGCGGCGGTTTCACGACCGCCGGGGGCGTGACGGCGAACCGCATCGCGCGTTGGGACGGTTCTTCTTGGGCGCCGCTTGGTTCTGGCATGAGCAGCTCGGTGTACGCACTCGCCGTGCTTCCGAACGGCGACCTCGTGGCGGGCGGCGGTTTCACGACCGCCGGGGGCGTGCCGGCGAACCGCGTCGCCCGGTGGAACGGTTCTTCCTGGGGATCGCTGGGATCTGGGTTGGGCGCCGGCGTGGTGTACGCGCTCGCGGTGCTTCCGAACGGCGACCTCATGGCGGGCGGCGATTTTGTGACCGCGTGGGGCGGGCCGGCGAACGGGATCGCACGGTGGAACGGCTCGTCGTGGGCGCCACTCGGATCTGGAATAAACAGCAACGTGCGCGCGCTCTCGGTGCTTCCGAACGGCGACCTCGTGGTGGGAGGTTGGTTTCTGACGGCCGGGGGCGTGGCGGCGCACTCCATCGCGCGGTGGGATGGGTCCTCGTGGGCGCCGCTGGGATCTGGCGTGAACAACTGGGTGGCTGATCTCGCGGTACTTCCGAGCGGCGACCTCGTCGCGGCCGGCGAATTCGGGACCGCCGGGGGCGTGCCGGCGAACGGGATCGCACGGTGGAACGGCTCGTCGTGGGCGCCACTTGGATCTGGAACAAACAGCAACGTGCGCGCGCTCGCGGTGCTTCCGAACGGCGACCTCGTGGCGGGCGGCTACTTCACGACCGCCGGGGGCGTGACCGCGAACCGCATCGCGCGTTGGGACGGTTCTTCTTGGGCGCCGCTTGGTTCTGGAACAAACAGCAACGTGCGCGCGCTCGCGGTGCTTCCGAACGGCGACCTCGTGGCGGGCGGCGGATTCGGGACCGCCGGGGGCGTGCCGGCGGCCCGCATCGCGCGGTGGAACGGGGCCTCTTGGTCACCGCTCGACACAGGTATGTCGCGCGCACCGGGCTACGACTTCTCGGTGAATGCACTCGTACTGTTGCCCAACGGTGATCTGATCGCGGGCGGCCGCTTCTCCACCGCAGGCGGAGTGGCCGCGAACCACATCGCGCGTTGGAACGGCACGCAGTGGTCGCCTCTCGGCTCTGGTCTCAACCAAGCGGTGTGGGCGCTGGAGGTGCTTCCGAACGGCGACCTCGTGGCGGGCGGCGAGTTCACGACCGCCGGGGGCGTGACGGCGAACCGCATCGCGCGTTGGGACGGTTCTTCCTGGGCGCCGCTCGGCTCGGGGATGAACACCTGGGTGACCGCGCTCGCCGTGCTTCCGAACGGCGACCTCTTGGCGGGCGGCAACTTTACGACCGCGGGCGGAGTGGCCGCGAACCGCATCGCGCGCTGGGACGGCTCGTCGTGGTCGCCGCTCGGTTCGGGGATGGACAGCTGGGAGGGGAGCAGTGCGGTGTTCGCCCTTGCCGTGCTTCGAAGCGGCGACCTCGTAGCGGGCGGCAGCTTCACGAGGGCGGGAGGCCTGCCCTCCGGCTACTGGGCCCGTTGGTCTGACACCGGCATCCCGTGGGTCGCGCAGGAGCCCGCCGCGCAATCGATCGAAAGCGGCGCCACGCTCACGCTCGTTGCAGCGTGTGCCTCGGGCTATGACTTCGACGGCGCGGTCACCTTCCAGTGGCAGCGCAACGGCGCGGACATCGCGAACGGCCCCGGCGGCGCGTCGAAGCGCGGCGGCACGGTGTCGGGCGCGAACGGCGCGCTCACCGCGACCGCGCTCTCGACCACGCTCACGATCACCGACGCGCGTCCGTCGGACGCAGGCGAGTACACCGTCGTCTTCACGAACAGCTGCGGTGACGCGACGAGCGTGGCCGCGGCGGTCGAGATCGTGACGCCGTGCCCCGCCGACCTCACGGGCGACGGCCTCGTCGGCTCCGCAGACCTCGGCGTGCTCCTGAACGCATGGGGCACGAAGGGTTCGCCCGCCGACCTCACGGGCGACGGCAGCGTCGACTCAGCCGACCTCGGCGCGCTGTTGAGCGCGTGGGGTGCGTGCGGGTGAGCGAACCAAGTGGCGCGCGGGGGTTTCGCGCGTCGCGCACCCCCGCGCGCCGCTCGGCTACACTCGCGCTCCATGCAAACGACGAAACTCGCGCGCCTCGCCCTTGAGGACGGGTCGGTCTTCCACGGTCAGGCCTTCGGCGGATCGCTGCACGATCTCGAGGGCTCGGGCGAGGTCGTCTTCAACACCGCGATGTGCGGCTACCAGGAGGCGCTCACCGATCTCTCCTACACGGGGCAGATCCTCACGATGACCGCCACCGAGGTCGGCAACTACGGCGTCGCCCCCGAGGACATCGAGAGCGCGCGGCCGTGCGTCGCGGGCTTCGTGGTGCGCGAGCTCTCGCGGATCACCTCGAACCAGCGCTCGGCGCACACCCTTTCGGATTGGCTCGCGGACGCGGGAATTCCCGCGATTTCGGGCATCGACACCCGCGCACTCGTGCGGCGGCTGCGGATCGGCGGGGCGATGCGCGGCGTCATCTCCTCCGTCTCCCTCGCGGACGCAGGCGACCTCGAGCTCGTGGCCCGTGCGCGCGCCATCCCGTCGATGGCGGGCGCGAACCTCGCTGCGAAAGTGAGCCCAGGCTGCAGCGGTTTCTTCGAGGAATCGCTCGGGGAATGGGCGCCGCGCGGCGGGCTCTTCGTCGACGCGAAGCCTTCGCCCGCCGGCCGCGCCGACGGCACGCCCTTCAAGGTCGTCGCCATCGACTGCGGCGCCAAGCGCAACATCTACCGTCACCTCGTCGAGCGGAACTGCACGGTCGAGTTCCTGCCGCACACGGCGACCGCCGACGAGATCCGCGCCCGCAAGCCAGACGGCCTCTTCATCTCGAATGGACCAGGCGACCCCGCCGTCGTCCAGACGGTGATCGACACGCTGCGCGCCGTGGCGGGGGAGGTCCCGACCTTCGGGATCTGCCTCGGCCACCAACTGCTCGCGCTTGCCCTCGGCGCGACCACCTGGAAGCTGAAGTTCGGCCACCGCGGCGCCAACCAGCCTGTGCGCAACCTGTTGACTGGACGCGTGGAGATCACGAGCCAGAACCACGGCTTCTGCGTCGACGAGATGAGCCTGCGCGCAGCGGGCGGCGAGCCGACGCACATCCACTTGAACGATGGCACGCTGGCGGGATTCCGCCACACCAAGAAGCCGATCTTCAGCGTGCAGTACCACCCCGAGGCAAGCCCCGGGCCGCACGACTCCGCCTACCTCTTCGATGTCTTCATCGAGATGATGAAGTCGCGTAAGCCCATTGGCGCGAAGGAGATGGAAGCAGCGCAGGCCGCACTCGCGGCTGTCGTGCGCGTCTGACGGCGCCTCGGTCGGGCGAGGTGGGTCGGGCAAGGTGGGTCGGGCGAAGTGGGTCGGGAGCGGTCGCATCGTGCTCGGCGCGGGCTTCCGCCGCGGATGCAAGTCTTCTGACTCCATCCTTCCGGCTCAGGCCTCATGACCCCCCTCATGTCCCCCTCATGACCCCCTTGCGGCCCCGCATCGGTCGCGGCAACGCGCCTTCGTCGGCATCCAGCCGCGCGGTCGAGCCATCGCGATCCGCGCAACGCGGACGCCGCGTCCCCGCTGCGATTCAGATTCCGAAACGATTCCTGTAGCCGCCCGCCCGCGCTCCTTGCGGGACATCGGGACGGGGAGTACCTTGCGCGGCTCCGCAGCGGTCGGCCCGATCCGTCAGGATTGTGCAAGCCGCGTGGGGACGCAGGCACCGCCGCGCGTAGAAGCAGCACCGCAAAGGCCCTCGGGCCCTCGCACAGGG
>JBIKTI010000229.1:0-4945 GCA_044348205.1 Phycisphaerales bacterium
CGGCGAGCGCTACTCACCAGGAATGACCATCGACGCGATCGAGCCTTCCCATGGGCTCGAGGCGCTGGCGTGGAGCTTCTTGCCGATGCGGCCGCTGCGCGCACCGTGGTAGCCGCTCTCGAGCGCAAGCTTCATCGCGTGCGCCATGCGCACGGGGTCCTGCGCGTGGGCAATGCCCGTGTTCAAGAGCACGCCGTCCGCGCCGAGTTCCATCGCAAGCGTCACATCGCTCGGGGTGCCGACGCCTGCGTCGACGATGACGGGATACGACGGGTCGCCGCCTGCGTTCTTGTCCTTCAAGAGCTCGAGGATCAGCGCGATGTTCGCTGGGTTCGCGACGCCGCGGCCCGAGCCGATCGGGCTTCCAGCGGGCATCACGCTCGCGGCGCCAGCGTCGCGCAGGCGCACGGCCATGATCGGGTCGTCGCTTGAATAGCAGAGGACGCAGAAGCCGTCCTTGACGAGTTCGCGGCATGCATCCAGTGTTCCGACCGGGTCGGGAAGCAGCGTCTTCTTGTCGCCGAGCACCTCGAGCTTCACCCAGTGCTTGCCCGGGTTGTCGACGGAGTCGAGGATCTCGCGCCCGAGGCGCGCCACGCGCACCGCGTCGTCGGCGCTGAAGCAGCCCGCTGTGTTCGGGAGGATCGTGTAGCGCGACAGATCGAGGTGGTCGAGGAGCGACCGTCCCTGCGCATCGACCAGCCGCTCGCGGCGCACCGCGACCGTGACCGCGTCGCAGCCGCTTGCGTCGAGCGCGCGCTGCATCGTTTCATAGTCGCGGTATTTGCCCGTGCCGACGACCAGGCGGTTCTTGAGCGTGAACGAGCCGACCGTGAGCGGTGGGATGGCGAACGCGGGGAATTGGGCGGTTGCGGACATGGTGCGAAGGCGGAGAGCTGGGGCTGGGCGCGGGGCGTCATCCGCCGCCGACGAGGGTGACGATCTCGATACGGTCGCCGTCGCGCACCTCGCGCGTGGCGTGGTCGCGCCGCGACAGCACCGCGCGGTTCACCTCGACGGCGTAGGCGCGCGCGTTCGGAAGCGTGCGCGCGACGAGATCCGCCACAGTCGTCCCGGTGGACACTGTGGCAGGCTGGCCGTTCAGTTCGATGCGGATTTCGGGCGACATCTGGAGGCGCGATGCTACGCGGAACGGCCGCAGCCTACACTGCGCGCCGATGCGATTTCCCCTCGGAACAACGGTCGCCGCGCGGTTCCGCACCGCGGTCCTCACCCTCGGTCTTCCCGTGGCGGCCGCCCTCGGCGGCTGCTCCGACCCGACCTACGACGCCTCGACCCCGACGGCGCTCCTCGACTCGATGCAGCAGGCTGTGAAGGAGGGGCGGTATCAGGATCTTCCCCAGTTCATCGAGATCGCGGCGCGCGACATCGAGTTCGACGACGGCGTCACCGAGGCAAGCGCGATCGGCGATGTCAAGAAGAAGCTCTCCGACATGCTCGGCCAGCTCGGCCGCGTCTCCGAGAAGCTGAAGCCCCTCGTCGAGAAGGACAAGAAGAAGGCGAAGAAGGAGGTCGACCGTATCTCCGACCGGTTCGGCTTCGGACCGATCGTCGAGCGCATCATGACCGAGCCTTTCTCAGTGCTCGACGAGTCGCGCGACAAGCTCGAGGCGGAGGACCTCGGCGATGGCACCGCGGCGCTCACCTACGAGGGCGACCCGATCGCGGGTGGCTTCGTGGCGATGGTCGAGACTGGCGACGGCTGGCGCGTGACCGTCCCGATCGAGCTTGTCCAGTCGAACGAGTACTGGCCGCAGACGCGCCATGAATGGGCCGTGATCGCGAGCCTGATGCTTGCGATGGAGAACTCGCTCTCCATGTTCGAGGCGGAGCTCGACGAGGGGAAGTTCAAGACGCTCGACCAGGCCAGCGAGCGCGTGGGACGCCTTCTCGGCGAGAGCGTGATCGTGCAGAGCGTGATCTACGCGTCGATGAAGGGCAAGGACGCAGGCGACGGCGCCGTCAAGAAATGAGCGCTCGCAACCTGCGTCGCAACTTGCTCGCTCTGGTGCTCGTCACGCCAAAGGCCGCCGCCGCAGCGGCGGCCGCTCAAGTCACGGGAAGACGATCTGGGCCAGAGCGAGCAGCGGGATCAGGATTCCCACCGACCACGCCATGTAGCCGAAGAAGCTCGGCATCTTGACGCCTTCGCTTTCCGCGATCGCCTTCACCATGAAGTTGGGGCCGTTGCCGATGTAGGTGTTCGCGCCCATGAACACGGCGCCGAGCGAGACCGCCGTGAGCAGGTCGGCGCGGATCTGCCCGTTCGCGAGCGTGACATACGCCTCGTCGGGCACGAACGGCATGATCTTCGCGATCTCGAAGAACACGACATAGGTCGGCGCGTTGTCGAGGAAGCTCGAGAGCGCGCCCGTGATCCAGTAGAACGCGAACGGCGACTCGATCCCGAGCTTCGCGCCTTCGATCTTCAGCACTTCGAGCGGAATCTGCATCGAGATGAAGATGCCGATGAAGATCGCCGCGACCTCGAGGATCGCGCCGAACTCGAAGCGGTTCGCCGTGCGCACGCTGCGCTTGGTGAGCAGCCAGCTCAGCCCCGCGAGGCCAAACAGCACGCCTTCGCGCAGGAAGTTCGGCACCATCCACGCGGTGCCGAGGAGCGCCTTGCCCGGGACGAGCAGCGCGACCGCCGCGATCGCAAGCGCCAGCAGCGGGATGTTGACCCCGCCCTCGAGCGCGAAGCGGCGGTGGGTGTCCGACCGCTGGACCGCGAGCCGCTCCTTCTTGAAGAGCATCGTGTCGATGGCGATGTAGGCGATGAGCAGCAGACCGTTGACGATCAGCCACTCCTTCCAGAGCGACATCGTCCAGAGGAACGGCACGCCGCGCAGGTAGCCCATGAAGAGCGGCGGATCGCCGATCGGCAGCAGGCAGCCGCCGCAGTTGCAGACGATGAAGATGAAGAAGACGACCGAGTGCGCCTTGTACTTGCGCTCGCGGATCGACTCGAGGAGCGGCCGGATCAGCACCATCGCGGCGCCGGTCGTGCCGACGAAGCTTGCGATGAGCGCGCCGACGAGGAGGATGGTCAGGTTCTCCTTCGGCCGGCCGTCGAAGGGGGTCTCGATGCGCAGGCCGCCCGCGATCACATAGAGCGCGAAGAGGAGCGACATGAACGGCACATATTCGTCGGGAACCGCGTGATGGAGCGCGTCGCCGACCGCCGTCGCGCCGCTGGTCGCGAAGAGGTACGCAAGCGCCAGCCCGGCCACCACCAGCGACACGAGGTAGCGGTTCAGGTTCGAGTGCCACCAGTGGGCGATCTTCGGAATCAGCGGAAACACGGCGATCGCGCCGAGGAGCGCCGCGAACGGCAGCACGCCGATCCACCAGAGCGCGTGCAGCGCCTTCTCGGTCTTCGGCGCGTCGGCCGGCGTGTGCGGCACGAGGAAGAGCGCCGCCGCGACCGCGAGCGTTCCCACGATGGCGATTGCCTTGGGCAGTTGCGCCACGGGGCCGGACGGTGCGTGGCTCGAATGGTGATCTCCGTGCATGGTCGCGGAAGGTAGCAACTGCGGCGTGGGTCGAGCGATACACTCCGCGCCGTGACGACTCGATTCGACCGATTGTTTGCATTGCGTAAGCGGCCGATGAGTTCGATCGCCGTGCCTCTGCTCTCGGCGTCGCTCGCCTTCGCAGGCGCCACAGATTGCCCAAGGGGCGGCGACTACCGCACGACGCTCCCCGATCTCGCCGGAGTGTGCGCAGTGGCCTTCGCCGGCGCCGACCTGATCGTCTGCGTGCCAGACTCGGTCGAGGGCGCGCAGGTGCTGCGCATCTCGCGGCTGGCTGAGTCGACGCCCGTCGTCACGGAGTACCAGGTCAAAGTCGACCATGCGATCGATGTCGCCGTCGCCGAGAACGGAACCATCGCGGTTGCGGATGCGTCGGGTGCCATCTGGGTCGGCGGCGACCGCCCCGTCCCCGCCGACGGATCCGCGACGCGTGTCGAGGAATGGACGATGCTCGTGGGGGATGACTCCATGCGGCCGACGGGCGTCGCCTGGATCGGCGACCGCATCGCCGTGTCGAACGCGCGCGATGGCGAGATCGTGCTCCTCACGCCCCACGGCCTCGTCGAGGCGCGTCTCGGTCGCGATGTGCTGGGCGAACCGCGCGGACTCGCGGCAGCGTCCGACGGCACGATCTTCGTGGCCGACCGGCTGCACGACTGCCTGTGGCGCTTCGACCGCGCCACCGACGGTTCGTACCAGACGGCGCCGAAGCGGCTCGCGGAGCCTGGTTTCAATCCAGGGCAGGTGAGCACGCCAGACGATGTGTATGTCCTCGAGAAGGACGGTGTGCGCTGCCTGCTGGTCGCCGACGCACTCAATCACCGCGTCCATGTGCTGTCCGATCAGGGAGAGTTCGTGGGCTTCTTCGGCATGCACGCGCTTGTGCCGCGGATGGGCGAAGGCCGGATCCACTATCCGCGCTCGCTCGCCGTCGCGGCCGATGGCCTGACGCTCGCCGTGGCCGAGGCGTTCGAGGACCGCGTGCAGATCTTTGGCCTCAAGCCCGAGGAAGATCCCGTCGACCCCTCTGCGAACAGGGCGGAGTTCATCTCGAGCCACTTCGGCTCCGACGCAGCGTGCGCCGCCGATCTGCTCGTGGTGCATGACCTCGAGACCGAGTCGATCGCGATCTGCGACGCGCGCACGACGCCGCCGATCCACATGTCGATCATCGGCGGCGGCGGGGCGCTTCCGCAGCGATTCGGCGAGGTGACCGCGGTGGGCGTCGAGCCATCGAGCGGCCGCGTGTGGGTGGCCGACCGCGTCCACGCGCGCATCGATGTCTTCGATGTCGAGTGGGACCGCAGCAAGGAGCCGATCGTCGATCTGTTCATGCCGCGGCTCGCGCGATCGGTGGATCTCGAGCGGCTCGTCCGCGGCACCGACCG
>JBIKTI010000230.1:0-4932 GCA_044348205.1 Phycisphaerales bacterium
ACGACTGCGGGCGAAGCGGGTGCCGCGCGATGCGCACGGTCTGCCACGGCGAAAGGTTCGCGTAGATCTTCTGAAGGAGGCCAAGCCTCGTCTCGTTCAGCTGCGAGAATTCGTCTGCGTAGCGGTCCGCGTCTGGGCGCTCCTCGATCGCGTCAATCTGACGCTCGATGTCGAGAATCGGCGTCTCGAAGTCGAGCTGGTAGAGCGGGCTGTAGCCTGGGCGTGGCATGGGCGGCAGTGTATCGCGCGGCGGCACGAGTGCGGCCCCAACCTCGGTGCCCCTGCTCCATCGGGAGGTACCTTGCGCCGATGCCCCCCCGCATCGTGATCGTCGGCTTCGGCAACCTTGGTCAAGCCATCGCCCGAGGCGCCATTGCGTCGGGGCTCGCTGCGCCGAGCGAGATCGGCGCCACTGACCCAGAGCCCGCGCAACGCGCGCGCGCGCAGGAACTCGGCCTGCGCATGGTCGACCACGCGAGCATCGGGGTTTCGGAGGCGGTGCTGTTCGCGGTCAAGCCGCAAAGCTTCCTGGAGGCTGCGAGGAGCGTCGGAAGGATCGCCGCGGAGGGGCCGCTCGTCGTCTCAGTGATGGCGGGCGTCCGCAGCAACGCGATCCGCGATGCGCTCGGCGGCGCGGCGCGGGTCGTGCGCGCCATGCCCAACACCCCCGCCGCGATCGGATGCGCGATCACGGCCGTTGCGTCGGACGCGGATGTCTTCGAGGAGGACTTCGCGCGCGTCGAGCAACTGTTCGCATCGGTCGGGAAGACCGTGCGCGTTCCCGAGGCGCTCTTCGACGCGGTGACGGCGGTCAGCGGGTCGGGCCCCGCGTTCGTGTTCCGCTTCCTCGAGGCGTGGACCGCAGCGGCGGAGTCGCTCGGGCTGCCGGAGGAGAAGGCGGCGGCGCTTGCGCGGGAAACTCTCATCGGGGCGGCAGCGCTGCTCAAGGCGAGCGACGAGGAGCCGCACGTGCTGCGCGCGCGCGTGACGAGCAAGGGCGGCACGACAGCCGCTGGGCTCGCGCGCATGGAGGACGCGTCAGCCCGCTCGGGCGGGATCGACGAACTGATGCTCGAGACGATGCGCGCGGCCCGAGACCGAGGCACGGAGTTGGGGCGAGCCTGATCGACCACATCTGCTGCTGGAGTCGACGCACATCCCTCTTGCCAGCGGCGGCGGCAGCAGCAGCAGCTCCTCAGAAGTCACGCCGCCTGAAGTACCACGCCCCGATCCCCAGCGTGAACCCCACGAAGCCGAGGCTGGTGCCCACCACCCACCACACGCTGCGCGAGGCGTACTCCTCCTCGACCGCTGCCTCGAACTTGCGCTGGCTGACGAACTCCGAGCGGAACGCGCCTCGGCGACGGCGCTCGTCTTCGTCGGCGTCGTCGTCGGCCGTGAAGGTCGTCGTCATCGTCAGCGCGCGCGTCGTGAGCTGCGCTGTCTCCGTCGTCTTCGGAAGCACCGTCTTCGCGGCGAGGAACAGGCTGCTCGCGAGCTCCCAGTTCGGAAGGGTCGCGAGCCGCTCTTCACGCCGCGCGACGAAGGGCTTCTTGCGCTCCTCGTCGTCGACCTTGGCGATGCGGGCCTCGATGCCCTCGATCTCGAGACGGCTCGAGATCACGCCGAAGGTGCTGACCTGCTCGCCGGTGTGGACGAGGAACAGGAAGATCCAGAAGAGAAGCGTCGCGATCACCGACGCGATCGCGGAGCGGGTGATCATGCCGACCACCGCCTGCACGCAGAAGAGGTAGCTGAAGAACAGCACCATCAGCGGCACGACGACGAAGAGCCCCCACTCCCACTCGCCGCCGCGGACGCCGATCACGATGAACGAGAGCAGCGCGAAGACCGTCACCTGCAGCGCCGAGAAGAGGAGGCCGCTGACGAACTTCGTGATGAAGAGGCGCATGCGCCCGATCGGCTTCGACAGCATGGTGTCGACGCCGCCCGACGCGAGGTCGGGAAAGATCGACGCGGTCGAGAGGAGCGCGAGGATCGTCGACAGCCAGCCGAGCCAGAGCCCGACGCCGAGGTACATGAAGGTGTAGGTGTAGAGCGACGCACCCGGGAAGGTCCTGGTGTTGACCGCGGGGATCGGGAGGCTGATCCCGAGCACCGAGACGCCGTCCTCGTCGATGCCGATCGCGGCCATCGCGGCGATCACGAGCGCGTTGAGCGCGAGCGCCACCCAGAACAGCTTGCGCGCGTTGAGGTCGCGGTAGGCGGCGACGAGCACGCCCCATGTCTGCACGCCGTAGTCGGCCACCGAAAGCCGCGGCAAAGCCTGCCCATCGACTCCGTTCATCGCGCACCTCGCATCGCCGTGTTCACATTGCCGGCACCCACCGCCGCCACGCGGCCGTCGACATCGCGCACAAGCCGCATGAAGAGGTCCTCGAGGCTCTCGCGCGTCTCGGCGAGCCCGACGATCGTCGCACCCTCCGCGCGCAGGCGGTCGATGTAGAGTTGCACTTCGGCGAGATCCTCCGTCCTGAACTCGATGACGGCGCGTCCGCGCTCGGCGGCCGTGGAGAGCGCGCCGCGCTCCGTGATCCAGGCGGGAGCGACGCCCTCGATCGTGAGCCGCCAGCGCCTGCTCTCGTGCGTGAGTTCGGCGAGCGACCCCTGCTTCTCGACGCGGCCCTTCAGCATGATGGCCACGCGGTCGCACACCTGCTCGACCTCGCCGAGGAGGTGGCTGTTGAGGAACACGGTCCGCCCTTCCGCGCGCAGCCGCAGAAGGAGATCGCGGATCTCGCGACGGCCCACGGGGTCGACGCCGTCGGTCGGCTCGTCGAGGATCACGAGCTGCGGGTCGTTCACAAGCGCTGCGGCGAGCCCCGTTCGCTGCTGCATGCCCTTCGAATAAGTGCCGACACGGCGGTCGCCCCACGCGCCCATGCCGACGGCATCGAGCATCTCCGCAGCGCGGCGCTTGCGGTCGGCGCGCCGCATCAGGTTCATCGCGCCGAAGAACTCGACGCACTGGCGCCCCGTCAGGTACTGCGGGAAGCGATGGTGCTCGGGCAGGTATCCGACGCGCGCAAGCGTCGGGCGGTGCCCGATCGGGGCCCCGAGGATCGTGCCCTTCGCGGTGGTCGGGCGCACGATCGTGGTCATGATCTTGACGAGCGTCGACTTTCCCGCGCCGTTCGGCCCAAGGAGGCCGAAGATCTCGCCGCGCGCGACCTTCATGGAGACGCCGTCGAGCGCGCGCACGCGCCCCGCGTAGGTCTTCGTCACCTCCTCGAGGTTGAGCGCGAGGTTGTCCGCGAGGTTGTCCGCGAGTCCACCCGCTGGCGCGCGGGCAGGGTCTGGCGCGCTGTGAACGCTGGTGCCGCCGTGCATGGGGCGCAGTGTAGGGAAGCGCGGCGGCGAGATTTCGCATCGCGCGCCCACCGCGTGGATATCGTGCGCCCATGGATCAAACGCCCTCGGGCGCCTTGAACGCACCACAGCGACGCGACGCAGGCGCGGCGGACAGGCTCACGCCTCCGCCCGGAGCGAACGCGACCGCCTTCGCAGCGCTCTTCGTGCTCTCGGCGGCGTTCCTCTTCGTCAGCTACTGCTGGTCGCGCGCCCTCATCGGCGGCTTCGAGGTCGGGGTCGGAACCGTGCTCGCAGCGGTCCTCTCGACGGCGCTCGCGTCGATCTTCCTGTGGTGGCTCGCGCCGCTCGCCGACTTCGCCGAGATCGTGTGGATCCACCTCCCCGCGGACCGACGCACCCGCCGCGCGCAGTGCCCGCACTGCGGCTACCCGCACGAAGGCCGCGCGCTCTGCTCCGAGTGCGGCCTCGCGACCGAGCCGCTCGAGCCCTGGGCGCTCTCGCTTCGCCCCGTGAAGCGCTTCGGGTGGATCCTCCTCGCGGCGCTCGTCGTGGGAAGCGCCGCGGGAGAGGCGTGGTGCAGGCTCGACGAGTCGCGCTTCGTCGAGGAGACCACGCGCGATGCCGCGCGCCCATCGACGCGCCCGCGCGCGTTTCCATCGTCGTTCGCGCGCATGACGGTCACGGCCGACGGCGTCTACGAGAGCGAGGCGTGGGCCATCGATCGCCGCGACCGCAACTGGCAGCCTGCGGACCCTGCGCTCCGAGAGCGCGGAATCGGCTGGTCGACGCGGCGCGAGCGTCGCGGCGCGGTCGATGCGGAGGTCGAAACCAACGCTGAGGCGGAGGCGGAGGAAGGCCGCGCGAACCCCGGCTGACGCAGCGCGTGGATCAGCGGCCGATCGGCTTCGGCGCCTGCGGCTGCTTGCCGACCGCGGGCTGCGGCAGGAACTGCGGCACATGCTCGGGCTTCAGGAAGAAGTAGAACATCTTGCCCGTCGCATACTGCCCGCCAGCGAGAAGCTCGGCTGGCGCGCCCGCGCCCATGTAGAGGTCCGCGCGTCCAGCCGCGCGGATCGCGCCGCCCGTGTCCTGGTCGAGCATGAACTTCCTGTACTCGACCTGTCCGCGCGAGAAGGTATTGGCGCGGGTGTCGACCATCACCACGCCGCCGCGCGGGAAGATCGACTTGTCGGTGGCGATCGAGGCGTCCTCGTTCACGCGCGTGCCGAGCGAACCCGCAGGCCACGCGTCGCGGGCGTACTCCTGGAAGAACACATACGAGTCGTTGCGGTTGATGAGCCTGTCGATCGTCGTCGGGTCGGTGCGGTAGAGCCTGCGGATCGCGGCGAGCGACAGCTGGCTCTTCGTGAGCACGCCCTCCTCCATGAGCGACTTGCCGAGGCCCACATACTGGCCGTCGGTCTTGCCCGCGTAGCCGACATACATCACGGACTCGTCGGGCATGATGAGCTTGGCGCTGCCGTTCACCTGCACGATGTAGACATCGAGCTTGCTCTCGAGGTAGACGAGCTCTGTGCCCGCGAACATGCCGCTCGACTCGATTTCGGCGCGCAGCGGCCACTTCACGAGCGAGCCGTC
>JBIKTI010000017.1:0-14226 GCA_044348205.1 Phycisphaerales bacterium
GCGCGCGCTCCCAGAGCGCGCGCAGCTCCATGTCGAGCTCGTGGCGCGTGACCTCGTCGAGCGCGCCGAAGGGTTCGTCGAGGAAGAGCTCGGCGGGACGCGTCACGAGGGCGCGCGCGAGCGACGCACGCATCTTCATTCCGCCCGAGAGCTGGTGGGGAAACCGCTCCGCGGCGTCCGCGAGCTGCGCCAGCTCGAGCGCGGCGTCGGCGCGGGCGAGGCGCTCCGCGCGCGCAACGCCCGCGAGCTCGAGCGGCAGCGCCACATTCTCGCGCACGGTGCGCCACGCGAGGAGGCGCGGCTCCTGGAAGAGGAAGCCAGTGGATCGCGCTGCCTCGGCGGCGCGTGCGCAGGATCCCTCGTCGGGCGCGTCGATCGCCGCCGCGAGGCGCAGGATCGTGGTCTTTCCGCAGCCCGAGGGCCCGACCAGCGCCGTGAAGGAGCCGCGCGGGAACGCGAGCGAGACGCGGTCGACCGCGTGCACCGCGCCGAATCGGCGCGAGACCTCGCGAAGCTCGATCGCTGCTGGTGCGGATGCGTCGGACATGCGTCGGACGCGCACCTTACACTCTCTCCATGCACACGAAACCAGCCCTCCTTCCATGGGCCGCGGGCATCGCGGCGGTGCTCGCCGCGGGAATCCTCGCGGCGTGCGACGGACCGAAGCCCTCAAGCGTCGCCACCGAGCTTGCGCAGGGCGGGTCGGGCGCCGACGACCTCGCGCGCGTCAAGCTCCAGCTCAACTGGGTCGCGGAGCCCGAGTTCGGCGGGTTCTACGCAGCCGAGCAGAACGCGCTCTTCGCCAAGCACGGCCTCGAGGTCGAGCTGATCCAGGGCGGCCCTGGCGTGCCCGCGCCACAGCTCGTCGCGTCGGGGAAGGTCGACTTCGCCATCGTGTCGGCGCCACAGCTCGTCGAGCTGAACGCGAAGGGCGGCGACCTCGTGGCGCTCTACGCGGTCTACCAGGGCAACCCGATGGGCGTGATGGTGCACGAGTCGTCGCCGTTCGAGTCGCTTGCGGATCTCTGGGCGAGCGACTCGACCGTGTCGATCGAACAGGGCCTCGCCGACTTCCGCTGGCTTTCGAAGGAGTATCCGGGCGGCAAGCTCACGGTGGTGCCGTACTCCGCGAACCTCGCGCAGTTCGCGGGCGACCCGAAGCTCGCGCAGCAGTGCTTCGTCGTCTCCGAGCCCGTCACGCTCGGGCTGCAGGGGGTCAAGACGCGCGTCTTCATGATCGGCGAGAGCGGGTTCGACCCGTACAACGCGATCCTCGTCACGCGGCGGTCCTACCTCGAGGAGAACCGCGACGCGTGCCTCGCGCTCGTCCGCGCGAGCGCGGAAGGCTGGCGCGCATACCTCGACGACCCGAAGCCGTTCAACGAGACCATGGCGCGCCTGAACGCTGGCATGAGTGCGGAGGCGATGCACATCGGCGCAGAGCGGCAGCGCAGCCTGATCGAGAACGACGAGACGAAGCGGATCGGTCTCGGCGGGATGCGGCGCGAGAAGTGGCAGCTTCTGCTCGAGCAGCTCGGCGAGCTCGGCGACCTCAAGCCCGATGCGGCGGGCAGGCTTCCCGAGCCAGACGCGCTCTTCGTGTGGGACACCGAAGCGGGCACCGCGCGGTAGATGGCGATGACAGCGGCGCGGCGCACGATCCTGCATGTCGACATGGACGCGTTCTACGCGTCGGTCGAGCAGCGCGACGATCCGCGCCTGCGCGGAAGGCCCGTGCTCGTGGGCGGTCGCGAGGGCCGCGGCGTCGTGTGCGCGGCAAGCTACGAGGCGCGCGCCTTCGGCTGCCGCAGCGCGATGCCCATGTCGCAGGCCGTGCGGCTTTGCCCGCACGCGGCGGTGGTGAAGCCCGACTTCGCGAGGTACACCGAGGCCTCGCGCGCGATCCGCGGCGTCTTCGAGCGCTTCTCGCCCGAGATCGAGCCGCTGTCGCTCGACGAGGCGTTCATCGATGTCACGGCGTCGCTCGAGCTCTTCGGCGGCGCGCGCAGGATCGCGGAATCGATCCGCGCAGCGGTGCGCGAGGAGCTGCGCCTGACCTGCTCGGTCGGCGTCGCCCCCAACAAGTTCGTCGCGAAGATCGCGAGCGATCTCGAGAAGCCGGACGCGCTCGTCGACCTCGACCTCGCGCCCGGGGAGCTCGCCGCACGCCTCGCGCCGCTCAAGGTCGAGCGCATGTGGGGCGTCGGCCCCGTGACGGCGCGTGCGCTGCACGAGCGGGGCTATCGCACCTTCGGCGACATCCAGCGCGCGGGCGAACGGCAGCTCGCCGCGGACTTCGCGGAGTCGGGGCCGCACTGGTGGCGCCTTGCGCACGGCGCCGACGACCGCCCTGTGGAGACAGGGCGTGCCGCGAAGTCCGTTGGCGAGGAGGAGACCTTTCCCGAGGACATCGTCGACCGCGCGGAAATCGAGGCGAAGCTCGTCGCGCAGACGGACGAGGTCGGACGCCGCCTGCGGGCGAAGGGGCTCTTCGCGCAGACGGTCGAGATCAAGATCCGCTTCAGCGACTTCGAGACGCACTCGCACGCGCGGACGCTGGCGACCCCGACCGATCACACGCACGAGCTGAGGCAGCACGCGCGGGAGCTGCTCGCGAGCTTCGCGCGGCGCGAGTGGCGCGCCGTGCGGCTGTGCGGGTTCTCCGCGAGCAAGGTGACGGATGCGCCAGGGCAGCTTGGCCTCTTCGACGGTGAGAAGCGCGACAGGCTTGCGAAGCTCGACGACCTGCGCGACAGGATCCGCGAGCGATTCGGATGAGCGACGCGTTCCCGCGGAGAGGTCGAAGCGTTCGCCGCTGCGGAGGCTCCCTTGGTGCTGTGTTGAGTTTGGGTGCCCGCATGCTTCAGCATGCGGAACGGGTGATGTCAGCCGTCGACTCCGACACGGACGGTTCCGCAGACTTCGTCTGCGGGCACTCATTGCCTGCCGACTCCGACGATCGTGTCTCTCGCCACCGGAGGCCGAGTTCATGAGTGCCCGTCAGACGGAGTCCGAACGAAGTTCGGACGCAGTCTGCGGAACGGATGGTGTGGGAGTCGACTCCGACGATTGTCGTTCCGCAGGTTGAAACCTGCGGGCACCCGTGGTGTTCGCCTCCGACGATCCGAACCGTCCGACTCCCAAGGCCGGGGTGCCCGCATGCTTCAGCATGCGGAACGGGTGGTGTCAGCCGTCGACTCCGACACGAACGGTTCCGCAGACTTCGTCTGCGGGCACTCATGGTTTGAGCGGTCGCGGCTGCGGCCGCTCCCTTTGGCGGGACCGAAATCAGGGGTGCCCGCATGCTTCAGCATGCGGAACTGGTGGTGTCAGCCGTCGACTCCGACACGAACCGTTCCGCAGACTCGCGTCTGCGGGCACTCGTGATTCGAGCGGCGATCGCTCAGGCACGCGTGTCGAGCAGCTTGATGAGGTCCGTCGCGGTGGCGATGCCGAGCGGCGTCTCGTCGGGCTTGCCGCGCTCGGTGACGATGATCGCCTCGAGGCGCGGATTGTGCGTCCAGCGCGAGAGCGCTGCGTCGGCGGTGGCGTCGCGCGGCACGATCGCGAACTCGTCGCGGCGATGGTCGCGCGCGAGCACCTCGCCCACGCGCACGCCCGCGATGGTGCAGATGATGCGCTCCCCCTCGCCGCCGTGGACGGGCCCGCGCGCGTCGAGCACGCCCGCGGGGGCACGCGGCAGGGTGCGGTCCGCCGAGAGCGCGCACGCCTCGATGTCGTGCGATGCGATCCAGCGCAGGACGCCGCTTGCCGTGAGAAGCGCGACGATCCGCCCGTCCCGCGTCACGGGAAACCGCACGAAGCCCTTGTCGCGCACGAGCGCGAGGACATGGCCGACGCGGTCGTCGATCGACACCGTGACGACCTCGCGCGCCGCCAGCGCGCGCAGCTGCACTGGCTTGCGCAGCTCCTCGTCGATCGCCTCCAGCTGCGTCACGGTCGTCGCCGTCGGCACTGCGATGTACTCCGAGTGCCCGAAGCGGTTGTGGACGAGCGCGTTCCGCAGCTCGCCCGCCTCGAGCAGGAAGTCGAGATGCCTGCCGAAGTGGCGGCGCTCCGAGCAGATCTGCCGCACGCTCGACGCGAAGCCGCGGCGGTGGCCGTCGCGCGAGTTGTCGAGCAGGCGCTGCATCTCGCGGTCGATGCGGTTGTAGGCCGCCTCGAAGCGGTCGATGCGCTCGCGGTCGGCGCGGGTGTCGACGCCGTTGTCCCGCGGTGCGTTGGGCGTCGGGTCGGTCATGGGGCCTCCTCCGTCGGTTCGCCCGGCCGCGGCTCTGCGGCGCGCGTGCGCGGCGACTCGGCGCGCGTGCGCGGCGACTCGGCGCGCGCACGCAGCGACTCGAAGCGCGCACGCAGCGCTTCGCCGCCGAGGCCCTGGTCGAGTGCGAGGAGCTGATTCACGCGCGCGACGATATCCGCGCGCGTCGATTCATGCGCTGAGTCCAATGCTGAGAGCACCTCGAGCTGGCCGAGCTGCCCGCGCCACCACCAGCTGTCGCGCTCGCGCGCCGCGATCGGTGCGAGCGCGCGGAAGCGGGAGAACGCCTCGTCGAGCGCCTCGCGCGTTCCCGTGCCTCGCAGCGCCTCCGCAAGCACCCAGAGGCGGGGCCGCTCGTCCGCCGCGCGTTCGAGGGCGTCGCGCGCTGCGCCGACGGCCGCAGCGTGGTCGCCGGCAAGGAGCTCGCGGAACGCGCGCGCCGTGGCGCTCGCCCCGTCGCCGCCTTCCGTCCGCGCGGCCGCGTCTACGAGTGCTGCGAAGGTGCCCAGCGTCGCACCGATCGGAGCGGCATCCTCTCGCGGGCTCTTGCGGTCGAGCGCTTGCGCAGCCCGATCGACGAGCGTCGAGAGAAGCGCGCGCGCGTGCGCGCCGACCGCGGGAGAAGCGCTCGCAAGCAATCCGAGCGCGGCGGGTGGATCGCGCCCCGTGTCCGATGACGCAGCCAGGTCGAGCCAGCGGCGGGCGGCGAGAAGCGCGATGCGGCGCTCCGCGTGCGTGTGCCCAGCGACCGCCTCGGTGGACGGCGCAAGCATGGCGAGCGCGCCCTCGAGCCGCACCGCGGCTGCCCTTGCTCCGCGTGCGCCGCCGTCTGTGCGGGCGGATTCCGCGGCGATGAGCTCCTCGCGCGCAGCGAGCGCGCGCACGAGCCACGGCGGAGCGGCATCGCCGGCCTCGAAGGGCCGCGTCTCGACCGCGGCCCCTGCGTCGTCGATGATCTCAAGCTCGATCCGCCAGATCGGCGCGGCCGTGTCGCCCTCGAAGCGGCGGCACGCGATGCGCAGGGCCTCGGAAAGCGCCGCGTCCTCGGGCGAGCGCATGCCATCTGCTGCGGCGCTCTGCGTGGAGACAGCGGAAAGCGCGCGCAGTCGCAGCACCTCGAGCGCGATCTCGAGCGCGCCGCGCGCCGACGGCAGCGCGTCGAATCGTTCGAGCGAATCGAGGATGAGCGATGCTGCGCCGTCCGCGTCGCCTGTGCGAAGAAGCGTCTCCGCCACGCGAAGCGCGACGGCGGGCCCGACGCGCGCGTCGCGTGCGGCAGCGAGCAGCGCATCGCGCGGCGGGGCCGGTGCGTCCAACCCCAGGAGCAGGTGGAGCGCGGTCAGCGTCGGCGGGCTCGTCGCAGTGCCGGGCAGCGTGGCGACGGCCCGAGCCGTCCGCAGCGCAGCGGTCTCGACCGCCCCGCGTCCCGCGCCGTCGATCCAGCGCTCGATCGAAGCCACGATCGAGGCCTCGATCGAGGCCGCGTCGCGACCCGCGTCTGTGTGCGCGCGCACCTCTGCGGCGAGCGAGAGCTGCGCGAGGAGATCCGTTCCCGAGCCCGTGCGCGGCGCGTCTCCGCGCAGCCCTCCGTCGCGCCAGAGCTCAAGCCGCGCCACGAACGCCGTCGCAGCGTCCCGGCTTCGCGCGGCCGTCGCAAGGAGCGTCGCGCGCCGCGCGGGGTCCGTCGTCGTCCGAGCCTCGGCGAGCGCGAGCACCTCCGCAAGCACGCCCGGCGCTGCGATCTGCGAGAGCGCGGCCTCGTCGAGCGCCGCGCGCGCACGCGCTCGGGCGGCGTCCGCTGCGCCGTCAGGGTGCCCGTGCGGGTCGAGCCGCGCGAGGTCATGCTCGAGAAGCGCAGAGAGCCCGCGAAGGACCCGCACGCGGAACAACAGCGCCTCGTCGCCTGGCCGGTCGAGCGCTGGGTCCGCGAGGCGCGCGCGCACGATGGTCGAGATGCGCAGGGCCGCGTCGAGCTCCGCGTCGGAGGGCAGCCCCGCCGCGAGCATCGCGTCCGTGGCAGTGGCGGCAAGCCGCCGCAGCAGGAGATCCTCCGCAGACTCGAGCAGGAGTTCGGCCTCGAGCGCGCGGGCCGCGCCGAGCGTCTCCCCGCGCAGCGTCGCAAGGAGCGCTGCGCGCGCGGACTCGATCGCATCCTCGGCCTCCACGAGTTCCGCGGCCTTGGCCGCTGCGCGCCTGCGCGCGACGGCATCGAGCGCGTTGCGCGCGCGAAGGGCAACGACGCCCGATGGGTCGGAGGCGGGCGAGGCGCCCGCGAGCCGCAGGATTCCCTCGATTCGCGCCGTATCGGAAGACGCCTCCGCGGCGCGGATCGCGCGGAAGTCGCCGACGGCCTGGCTCTCGACCGCGGCCCCCGCCACCACCTGGCGCTGCGCGTGCGGCACGGCGTCTGCGTGCAACGCGCATGGTGCGGCGGCTCCCGCCAGCGCGATCGCGGCACACGCGATCGCAGTACCCGTGGTCGCAGCACCCGTGGTCGCAGCACCCGTGGTGGCAGCACCTTTGCGCGTCATGTCGCTCCTCCGAACGCGACCGAGCGGTAGCCCGCTGCGACGACCGTGTTGAAGACCCGCACGACATCCTCCCAAGGCACATCGCCATCGGCCGAGATTCGCACGGGGTGCTCTGCGGTGAGCGCGCCTCCCTCGCGGCCTTCGACGAGCATCACGCTCTCGAGGAAGCGCGCGAGCTCCGCGAGGTCCGCGGGCCGTTCCGCGCCGCGCGCGCGCGCAAGGCCGAGCGCTCCATCCACCGAGATCGATGCGCCGTCCGCGCCGCGCGCGAGTGTGATCCGCAGCGGCTCCTCCTCGAGCGCGAGCTGCGGACGCCGCGCAGCGGCCTCCTCGGCGGCCGGTTCCGTGCGGAGATGTCGCTCGTTCACCACGAATCCCGCCGTCAGTAGGAAGTAGATCAGGAGCTGGAACACCACATCGATGAGCGGCGTGATCGACAGCGCGGCGCGCGCGCGCTGGCGCGGGTCGCGCATGCGGGAGCGGTGGTCGCGCTCTTCACGCGCCATCGCGTGCCACCCTCCTCTCCTCCTCGACGACGAGGTTGAGCCGCGGCAGCGCGTCGCCCCCAGCAAGCCGCGCGGCGGTGGTCGCGGCGCGCATCGCGGGCTCGACCCAGCGATACTCCGTGGCGCGGTCTGCGCGGAGATGAACCTCGAGCCGCGGATTCGCGCGATATCCCTCAGCGAGCGCGCGCGCCACGCCCTCGGCTCCGTCCGCATCCGCGGGGTAGACGACGCCGTTCAGCGCATAGCCCTCGGCCTTGCCGCCACCGGCGGGCACGACCTGCAGCACCCAGCGCGCGTCCGCGTCGGGCTTCGCGGCGGCGCCAGGCATCACGCGCGCCAGCTGCATCGCGATCTGGTCGCGGCTCGTGATGCCGGACACGAGCGCGAAGAAGACGACCAGGAGGAATGTGACATCGATCATCGGCGTGAGGTTCGCCTCGATCGAAGTGGTGCGCTGGATGCGTCGGTCGCGCGCCATCGCCGTTCACGCCTCCTGCGACTGCGCGGTCGCGCCGCGCGGACGGAGGAGCGACACCATCTCGTCGACGGCGGCGAGCGCCTCGTCGGACACGGCGATCGCGGCGTTGCGCACGAGGGCGTACGCGCTCAGCGCAGGGATCGCGATGAGAAGGCCCCAGAAGGTGGTGATGAGCGCCGTGCCGATGCCGCCCGCGAGGATGCCCGGGTCCGCGGCGCCTCCCGTGGCGGCGACTCCCTGGAACGCCACGATCATCCCATAGATCGTGCCGAACAGTCCGATCATCGGAGCGACCTGTCCGATGACATTGAGTTTCTCAAGCGCACGGAGTCGAGACGACAGAATCTCGTCGGCGGCCTGCTCCGACGCGCGCAGCATCGCCTCCGCGCCGCTGTCGGCGTGGTCGAGCGTGCGCGAGACGATGCGCGACAGGTCGCTCCGCCCGCGGCCCGCGACTTCCGCCGCGTCGCGCCGCCTCCCCGAGGCAAGGAGCACGCGCAGTTCCTCGGCCTCCGCCGCGGGAAGCATGTCTCTTCGCCTGTTCGAGATCGCGGCCGCCGCGATGAGCACGATGTTCACGACCGAGAGCGCGATCAGGCCCCAGATCATGGCGCTCCCGATCCACTCGATCGAGCCGTCGCCGTTCGCCGCATAGAAGAAGATCCGTCCGTTCATGGGCTGTTTCCTTCTGCGTCCCCGACCCCGCGCGCGCCCGCCGACGGTCCGTCGAAGCCGGCGTCGTCGCGACTGATGAACCTGTACCCGCCAGCGCCGAAGTGTGCGTCCGCCAGCGCCGCCAGCGCGCCTCCCGGGTCCTCCTCGAGGAACTGGATGCACTGGATCGTTGTGCGCCGCGCGCCGTTGCGGGGGTCCCGCGGGTTGAGCGCCTCCATGGCCTCGAGGAGAGCCGCGCGGTCGAGTTCGTGCCGGCCAGGACCCGTGACGGTGGTTGAGAGGAGGAAGACGCAGTCCGCGCCCGACCGAAGCGCGACGCGCAGCGCCTCGAGCGGGCTCGAGCGTCCGCTCGGCACCACGCCTTCGCGGAGCCACCGCACGGCCTCCCGCGTCGCCTCCGCGGTCGCGGGCCGAAGCGCGCCGTCTCCGCCAAGCGCGACCGCGCCATCGCGGCGAAAGCAGACGACCGTGAAGCGCTGCGAGGGCTCGAGCCGCGCAAGCGACCGCGCGACCTCGTCGACGATCGCGGGGAAGGAGCCTGCCATCGATCCAGAGGCGTCGACCACATAGGCGACGCTCGTGGCGTTGCTCGCGACGAGCCCTGCGAAGCTCGCGCCACGCCCGACGATCGGCGCCTCGCCTGCGTCTCCCGACGGCGAAATCGCGCCGAAGCGCCGCGCGATGGCGTCGAGCGCGGGGTTCGCGGCGTCGGAGGCCTGCTCGAGCGCGCGGAGGCGCGCCGCGAGGTCGTCCGTCGCGATGGCGGCCCGCGTCGCCGCGGGCGCAGATGCTGCGGGCGCGGAGGGAGCTGGCCGAGGCGGTGTGGGCGCAGGCTCCGCGAAGTCCGCGACGAGCACGACGGGCGCCTTGCCTTCGCTTTCGCGCGACACGACGGTCACTCCCCATGCAGCGCCGAGGATCGCGGCCACGATGCCTGCGTGCACGAGGAGCGACACCAGCACGCCCTTCGCGAGCGGGCTTCGCCTGCGCGCGTGCGGAAGAGGGCGGTCATGCCGCGTGGCGTTCGCCGTCTGCGCCATGGGCCATCCGTCCTCGAGGCGGGTTTACCGTCGAAACCGCGCAGGCACTCGATCGCCTGCGCCGAAGGTTCCGAACCGAGCCGCAGTGTAGGACTTTCGCGGCGGAGCTCACTCGTCGCCCGAGCCGCCGTCGCCGCCTCGACCCTTGAAGATCAGGCCGTCAAGGCTGAAGCGGCCAGCTCCCGCCGCGGTCACCCACAGCGCGAGCACGAGGAGCCCGAGCTGGCTCAGCGCGAGGGTGCGCGGCATGGCGGCGGCGGGGTCGGTCGGCTTCCAGAACGACGCGAACGACTCTCCGATCGAGGGCGTCGACACGAGGAACAGTCCCAGTGCCCAGATCGCGAGCCCGCCCGACCAGAGTCGCGTGAAGAGACCGAGGAGGACGAGCGCCCCACCGATCAACTCGAAGATGGTGACGGTCCACGCAAGCACGGTGGGCTTGGGCAGGCCGCGCCCATCGAAGAAGAGCGTGAGTTCGTGGAGCGAGCGCGCCTGCACGCCCTGCGCGTCGGTCGCGACGGCGGGAATCGGCGGAGTGTCTTGGAGCGAGGCCATCTGCGTGCCGCCGCCGAAGCCGTGCGGGGCGCTCGCGATGCCGAGCTCGCGGATGCGGGCGGCCTCGGCGCCCGTGAAGAGCGTCTGCTCCATGGCGTGGTGCCAGCCCGTCGGCACGAACGCGAGGAACAGCAGGATCCGCGCGAGGATCGGCACGAGGTTCGAGGATGCCTGCTGGAGGAACTTCATGGCGGAGGGGTTCTGTGCGGGGGTCGGGAGCCGCTCTCGATGTCCCCAAATCGGCAGGAGGGGGCTTGACCGTACAATCTCGGCTCGTGCGGGCGTGGCGGAATTGGCAGACGCACAGGATTTAGGTTCCTGTGGGGTAACTCCCGTGCAGGTTCGAGCCCTGTCGCCCGCACTTCGTTTGAGCGGTCGCCGCGTGGTTTGAGCGGTCGCCGCTGCGGCGGCTCCCTCTGGTGCTAGAGAGCGCGTGGTTTGAGCGGTCGCCGCTGCGGCGGCTCCCTCTGGTGCTAGAGAGCGCGGGGTTTGAGCGGTCGCGAACGCTGTGGTCGCCGATCGCTACCCTCTCTCCATGCCCTCGAGCGACAGAGCGTGGACACCGCAGAGCTGGCGCGCCTATCCCTGCCCGCAGCAGCCCGTCTATCCCGACCGCGCCGCGCTCGAGCGGGTGCTCGCCGAGGTCGGCGCGCTGCCGCCCTTGGTGACGAGCTACGAGATCGAGAGCCTCAAGGCGCAGCTCGCCGAGGCCGCGCGCGGCGAGCGCTTCATCCTCTGGGGTGGCGACTGCGCGGAGAGCTTCGCCGACTGCAACTCGTCCGCGATCGCCGCGAAGCTGAAGATCCTTCTCCAGATGAGCCTCGTGCTCGTGCACGGGATGCGCAAGCGCGTCACCCGCATCGGCAGGTTCGCGGGGCAATACGCCAAGCCGCGCAGCGCAGCGACGGAGACGATCGGCGGCGTCGAGCTCCCGACCTACCGCGGCGACAACATCAACCATCCCGAGCCGACGGTCGCTGCGCGCACGCCCGATCCGACGCTTCTTCTCCGCGGCTACGAACGCAGCGCGCTGACGCTCAACTTCGTGCGCTCGCTCGTCGACGGAGGCTTCGCAGACCTCCACCACCCCGAGAACTGGGATCTCGAGTTCGTGCGCCACTCACCGCTCGCGGCCGAGTACCAGCGCATGGTCGACTCGATCGGCGAGAGCCTGCGCTTCATGGAGACGCTCGCGGGCGGAACGATCGCCGCGATGCAGCAGGTCGATTTCTATACGAGCCACGAGCTGCTCGTCCTCGAATACGAGTCCACGCTCACGCGGCAGGTCCCGCGTCGCGACGGCTGGTTCAACCTCTCGACGCACCTGCCGTGGATCGGCGTGCGCACGGGCGCGCCCGACGGCGCGCACCTCGAGTTCTGCCGCGGGATCCGCAACCCCGTCGGCGTCAAGGTCGGCCCCGACACCACGCCCGAGGCGCTTCTCTCAACGATCCGCACGCTTTCGCCCGACGACGAGCCCGGCCGCGTGGTGCTGGTGACGCGCTTCGGCGCGCACAGGATCGGGCGCATCTTCCCGCCGCTTCTGCGCGCCGTGCGCGAGGCGGGCCTCGCCGTCGTGTGGGTGTGCGACCCGATGCACGGAAACACGGAGACCGTCGTCCCCGCGGCAGGCGCCTGGGCGGGAAAGTGCGTGAAGACGCGGAAATTCGCCCATGTCCTCGCCGAGGCGCACCAGTCGATCGAGATCCACCGCGCAGAGGGCGTGCCGCTCGCAGGCGTGCATGTCGAGCTCACGGGGGAGAATGTGACCGAATGCACGGGCGGGGCGCGCGGCCTCACCGACGACGACCTCTCGCGGGCCTACCGATCGCAGGTCGACCCGCGGCTCAACTACGAACAGGCGCTTGAACTCGCGATGCTGATCGCGCGGGCCTGAACCGCGCGATGATCGCGCGGCGGTTTCGGGCTATCCTGAGCGTCCCATGTCTCGCAGACGCGTCGTCATCACAGGCCTCGGGCCAGTCACAGCCCACGGGGTCGGCATCGACCCACTCTGGCAGGCGCTCTGCGAAGGGCGCTCCGCGCTTGCGCGGATCCGCGCCTTCGACGCCTCCGGCTTCCGCGCGGCGGCGGGCGGCGAGCTTCCCGCGTCGTTCGATGTGAAGGAGTTCGTCCCGAAGAGCTACCGCAAGGCGACGAAGGTCATGGCGCGCGACATCGAGATCGCGGTTGGCGCGGCGCTGATGG
Source organism: Phycisphaerales bacterium (assembly GCA_044348205.1). Classification (GTDB taxonomy): domain Bacteria; phylum Planctomycetota; class Phycisphaerae; order Phycisphaerales; family SM1A02; genus QWPT01. The sequence continues at coordinate 12,273 of JBIKTI010000017.1, forward strand.
CCGTGCGGGACGCGGGCCTCGCGACGCGCGGCACGGACCCCGACAACCCGCCGACCATCCCGTCCGACCGCTTCGGCTGCCACATCGGCGCTGGGCTCATCGCGGCGGAACTCGACGAACTCACAGCCGCGCTCGCGACCTCGCGGTCTGCGGACGGCGCATTCGACCCGACCCACTGGGGGCAGCAGGGGATGCAGGAGCTCACGCCGCTCTGGCTCCTCAAGTACCTCCCCAACATGCTCGCGTGCCATGTCACGATCATCCACGACTGCCAGGGCCCGTCGAACACGATCACCTGCAACGAGGCCTCGAGCGGACTGTCGCTTGCCGAGAGCCAGCGCGTGATCGAGCGCGGCGCGGCCGACGCCTGCCTCTCTGGCGGCGCAGACAGCAAGATGAACCCGATGGCGTACCTGCGGCAGGAGCTCGCAGGCCGGTTCGCGCCGTGCGGCGCTGCCTCCGACGCCACTTCCGTCGTGCGGCCCTTTGACCGCGACGCCACGGGCACCCTCCTCGGCGAGGGTGGCGGCATTCTCGTCCTCGAGGCCGAGGAGTCCGCGAAGGCACGCGGCGCGCGCATCCACGCGGTCCTCTCGGGGACGGGCGCCTCGCAGAGCTGGTGCGACGACACAGTCGGGCTTGTTCCCGACGCGACGGGCGAGTCGCTCGCAGACGCGATCCACGCGGCGCTCCGCGACGCGTCCCTCTCCGCCTCCGACATCGACGCGATCATCCCGTTCGGTTCCGGTGTTCCCGCGCTCGACGCACTCGAGCGGGCCGCGCTCGCGCGCGTCTTCGGCGACGCCCTCTCCACGAAGCCGATCGTCACGCTCGCGCCCTCGATCGGCGCGACCATCGCAGGGTTCGGAGCGATCGCCGTCTCGGTCGCCTGCCGCGCCATCACAGAGCAGCGCCTTCCCGCCCGCCTGAACGCCCGCGACACGGGCGATGTTCTCGCGCAGGCCGCGCCGAGCGCTCCGCACGCGCTGCGCCATGTCCTCGTCTGCACGCCGAGCCTCGGCGGGCAGAACAGCGCCGCCATCGTCTCGAAGCCCGCCTGAACCGCCTCCGCCGACACCACAGCCGACACCACAGCCGACACCACAGCCGACACAGCCGCCGACACAGCCGCCAACAAAGCCGATGAGCAACTCCTCGAACAACCGTCGCGTCGTCGTCACAGGCATGGGCTGGGTGACGCCCCTTGGCCATGATGTCGACGGCGTCTGGCAGCGCCTCATGAAGAGCGAGTCGGGCATGGGGCCGATCACGCGCTTCGACGCGCGGACCTTCCCCACGACCTTCGCGGCGCAGGTGAAGGACTACGACATGTCGCGCTTCGTGCGCGATGCATCCGTCCATGCAAGCGCGGGTCTCAACTCGCAGTTCGCGCTCGGCGCAGCGAGCCAGGCCTGGCGCCAGGCGGGCCTCGATGGCTTCGGCGCGCTCAACCGCAAGCGCGTCGGCCTCTACCTCGGCGCAGGCGAAGGCGTCCTCGACTTCGAGAACTACGCAGCCTCGAACCTTGCAGGCTGGGATGTAGGAGAGAACAAGGTCGACGGCGTGCGCTGGGCCGCCGCCGCGCACCAGGCGCTCGACAGGATGCGCGAGGTCGAGCAGGAGCCCAACATGCCGCTCGCGCACCTCGCGCGCGAGTTCGGCGTGCGCGGTCCCGCGCTCAACTGCCTCACCGCATGCGCCGCGAGCACCCAGGCGATCGGCGAGGCGTTCAGCCTCATCAAGCGCGGCGACGCAGATGTGATGCTCTCGGGCGGCACGCACACCATGATCCATGTCCTCGGCGTGACGGGCTTCAACCGCCTCACGGCGCTCTCGACCTCGAAGGGCGATCCGACCAAGGCCTCGCGCCCGTTCGATGCGACGCGCGACGGGTTCGTCATGGGCGAGGGCTCGGGCATGATCGTCATCGAGAGCCTCGAGCACGCGCTCGCGC
>JBIKTI010000231.1:0-4913 GCA_044348205.1 Phycisphaerales bacterium
CGGCTCGTAGTCGAGGAACTGCCGACCAAGCCACGGCGCGAACGAGCGCCAGTCGAGCCAGAGATGGTGGCTTGCGAAGCTCACGAGCATGGCGCGCATGCGGAAGTTGATCCATCCCGTCGCGACCAGCGCGCGCATGCACGCGTCGACCATCGGGTAGCCCGTGCGGCCTTGCTGCCACGCCGCAAGCCGCGTGGCCGCGATGTCGGCGTCGAGCCCGTCGCGCAGCCCCTCGCACGACCGCGCCATGCACATCGACTCGATCGCGGGCTCGTCCTCGAGCTTCTGGATGAAGTGGCAATGCCACGAAAGCCGCGAGAGGAAGCTCTTGATCGAGCCGCGCCAGAGCTCGGCGTCTTCCGCCGAAATCCCCTCGGTCGCGAGCCGCGCGGGTTCGCCGAGCTGCGCCAGACGCCGCCGCGCGCCTTGGTAGGCGCGGCGCACCGACATCGTGCCCCACGCAAGATGCGGCGAGAGCCGCGAGCATGAATCCCACGCAAGCACGGGCGAACCCATCGTCTGGCGATACTCGCGGCCACGCGCAAGCAGGAACGAGTTGAGGAGCGCGCCCGCCTCGCGCTCGCCGCCCGTCTGCCGCAGCGCCGCGCGCGTGTCGGGGCCGAGGCCGAGTTCTGCGACGATGCTCCCGCGCGAATGGCGCGGAATGCGCGCTTCCTCGGGGGAGATGAACGACTCAGGCGCCGCGAAGCGCCGCCGCTCCATGTGCGCCTCCCAGCGCGCGGCCCATCCGTCGCGGCCAGGGTTTGGCCGCAGCACGCCGTGCTGGCGGAACTCGCGGAACGCGATGCCGCGCTTCCTGCACCACCGCGCTACGCGCAGGTCGCGCGCATAGGTGACGGCGTTCCCCGTCTCCTCATGCGCGAGGAGCGCCGTGATCGGCTCGCGCGCGTGAAGTTCGCCGAGGATCTCGGTGAACTCGCCGACGCGGTACGCGACCGTGCCCCCGCGCGCACGGATCGCCTCGTCGAGCTCCGCAAGCGACTCGAGGTAGAACGCAAGATGCGACGCGTCCGCGTCGGGCGCCTGCCAGACCTCTGGCTCGAACGCGGCGAGCGCGATCATCGGCGTGCCGTCGAGCGCGCACGCCGCCGCCGCGTGCGCGAGCGGCGCGTGGTCATCGAGACGGAGGTCGCGCTTGAGCCACACCACGATCATGGCGCATGCTTCGCGCGCGGGGCGCGAACCGATGCGCGCATCGGAGCCGCCGCGCGCTACTCGTCGTCCTTCAACCGCGCCGCATCGAGCTCCCGCTCCGTCGGGATCGCCAGGAACCCGACGAACGGTGCATCGGGCGCCGTCTGCGCCTGCACGAGGCGGATCGGCGTCGGCGGGTAGTAGCGCAGCAGTCCGCCAGGGAACGGACCCTCGCCGCGCACATCCCAGAACTCGCCGAGCGGAATGCGGATCGTCGCTCCCGGCTCGATCGCATCGACATGACGGAGGTAGCGCTGGTTCAGCCAGAGATCAACGCTCGTCCAGCGCTCCACCGTCGCGTTGACGATGAGCATCTCGTCGCCTTCGTTGAAGACCTGCACCTCGGCCACGCGCTCCTGCGGCAGGTACGCGGGGTAGGCACGCGTCGCCTTCTCAGGCTCATAGCGCACGGTCTCGCAGCCCGCGAGAAGGGCGGTCGCTGCAAGGGCGACGAGGGCGATCCGAGAGGCGCGGGTCGTGAAGCGCATGGCGGCAATGTAGCAAGGGGAGACGAAAGGCCTCGGCCGCTCGGCCGCAGGCTTCACAACCCAGCGGCCTTCGCGCACATCGCGATGAGTTCCTGTGCGCGCGCCGCCGTCGGGGCCTCTGCGATGATGCGGGCGATCGGCTCCGTGTTCGACGCGCGCAGGTGGCCCCAGCCGTCTGCGAAGTCGATGCGGACGCCGTCGGAGTCGTTGACGCGTTCGCCTGCGAGGGCCTGCTTCATGCGCGCGAGAGCTGGCTTGACAAGTCGGAGCCGCGTTCTTGCGGCCAGCGTCCTTTGCGGCGTGCTCGCGGGACTCGGGCCGCTCGTGCCCTGGCGCGAACGCGGGCGCTCGGCTGCTCGCGGCCGGGCAGCGCGTGAATCGTCACACAAAAAAAGTGGAAAGAAAGAAACATCAAAAATGATGTCGAAAGCACTTGCAAACTGGGGGAGGGGGGGGGGTACATTGCAGTCGCAAAGGCCGTGCGCGATGCGTGCGTCATGCGTCGCGGTGCGTGTTTCGAGTGGACGGCTTGATCGCCCGGGCGGACGGCTCGGGCTTCGGCGAACGACTGGAAGCCAACGCGAAAGGGAGAACCCATGAGAAGCTTCGGAAGCGGGTCGTGGCGCGTGGTCGCGGGACTCTGCGTGGCGGCGCTCGGCATGCTCGGCATGGACGGGCAGGACTCGGGGCCGTCGGTGACGAAGCCCGGGCACCGCAAGCCCACGCTCGGGCGGTCCGTGCTTCCCGAATGCCGGCTTCGCAAGGGTTGTACGGGACCAAAGTCGGGAACGCGCGCATCGATCAGCTGGTGGCGCGCCCGCCGACGCTGGGAAGCCAGGGAGGAGGAGCGCGCGATGCGAGTTCTTGGAGCGCGTTGGCTGCGAGCGGGCGCAAGACTCGCGCGCGCCTTCCTGGTCGCGGTAAGTGCGGGCGGCGCGTCCGTGGCAGCGGCACAGGAAACGCTTGATGCGTCGCGGCTGGTGCGGGTCGCGTTGACGGATTCCGAAGATGCAGTCAACGCGTTGGTCGCGGTCTCCGAAGTCGCCATTGAGCTCGAAGGCTGGCGATACAAGGCGTTGTATTGCGGCGCTGGCGGCGAGGTCGATGTCATCGGGTTCCTCGCGGTCCGTACATCGATCTCCCAATCGCCCGCCTCGATCGAATGCGTGTGGTACTGCGCCCCTGAGGCTTCCGCGGGCGAGTGGATCAGCGAGGCGTTTCCCGACATGCCTCCACAAGTCGCTGCCGCGATCCTGAAGTTTCGGTACGCCGTGCCCGACATCCAGGACGAACTTTGGGAAGTCGGCGCGCTGCCCTCCGCGGCGGACCTCCCGTCGTCGATGACGGGGGTTGAGCCGCTCAGCGACGGCCTCCTCGCCGGTGATTCGCTTTCGGAGTTGCTTGCGCCGCTTGCGCCTGACTCGAAGTCGATCATGCTCTCGGCCCTGGCCGGGATCGGCTATCCCGCTGTCGACGCAAAGCCGCAGTCCGTGGGCGAGTCCGAGCGATTCCACATGCTCGAGGTCCTGCGTTCCGTGTTCTCGAGCTGGATGTCGACTTGGGTGCCGATGAACGGTGCCGACCACCTTCTCGTGCAGGCGCCTTCTCCTGGAGCGCTCGACATCGCCGCGCTTGCCGGGCTGTGGAGCGGCCCTGTGGCGACCGGCTGCCCGCCCGCCTACTACGGACCATGGGAACCTGTCGCCGACGAGCCGTGTGGATGTAGCACCATGGGACCGCGCAGACACTGCGTGCAAGTGTCGTTCGGGGGAGGCGCCGAGATCGAGATCACCGTGCCATGGCCTCCGCCGAGTGGGTCCCGCGTGAAGGTCCACGGATCGGCGAACGCCACTGCGGCGGTCCAGGTCTGTGCGTGGCGGCGGCAGTGTAGGTCGATGATGCACCGGCTCTTCACGCAGCATGTGCCTCCCGATTGCGCTCCGGTCGAGCGATCCGAGTTTCGAAACTTCACGCTCGAGAGGTGGGAGTGGTGGCCGCCGGAGGTCAACCCGACATGTGCGGACATGCAGCCGTGCGTCGATGAGCCGATGAGCCTGCCGTCGGACGACGAGCCGTGTGGCATGGGAGATCCGGTGATTCCATGGCCGCCGCAACCATGAAGGTCGTTCGAGTCACGGGGCGCGCGTGGCGCCGCGCGGGGGGTTTCGGGTGCTGGGCATACTGGATCGGACAAATGGCTCGAGACGAGTCGACGAAAGAAGGCTGTCATGACGAGTCGTGCAGGCGTCTTGCGGTGTGCGATCGTGGGGTTCTGCGTCGCGGCGAAGATCGCGGCGGTCGAGATCGGCTCGCTCGGTGCCTCGGTCCTTGCTCCCGCGCCAGCTGCTCCTCCTCCGCTGCCGCTTCCCGATGTCGGCGACGCGATTTCTTGCCTCAACCTGATCACCCAGGATTCCTGCTGCGCGCTGCAGATCGGCGACGAGATCACCGAGGTCTGCTGCCCGGACATGCCCCGGCCTGACGGCGCGGAGTGGTGCTGCCCGTGGGCAGTGCATGACTCGATCTGGCGGGCCGCTCGCCCGTATACGCACGGTTGGGCGCCGGGGACAGACTTCCCGCTCGATGAGCGTGTCGCGTGCAGGTGGTGGATTCCGATCTGTGGACTCGCGCCTGGAGTCTGCGAGTACGACGACTTCCCCTCGGGCGAGTCGCTCTGCGACAGCGTGCGCACCCCGATCGACGGAGCACCGTGCGATGGGGCGGTCGATGGCACGAGTTCGGCTGCTGAGGATGCGACCGATGCGTGACCAACAGGCCGTACCGACACGCATGAAGTCGCTGGCCGGGGGAGTCGTGTCCTTTGCCGCAGCATCGATATGGGCGCTGGCCGCACACGATGCATCGGGATCGACACGGGTGCTTCAGGCGCCACAGGATGCTGCGAGAGAGTTGCGGCCTGCGACGAACTGGACGAGTGGCTATCCATCGCGCCTCTCGCGTGAAGACATCGCATTGTGCGGCTGGATTCACCGATGGCCCGATGCCCTCGAGGAAGCGGCGATGCAGCTCGTCGAGGAGCCGGACATGGCGGCCGATCCTGCGCTCGCCGCGCGACTGGCGGAGATCGAGTCTCGTCTTCAGTCGGCTCTCGGCGATGGAGCGGAGGGAGACCCGATCGTGCGAGCCGACTCGCGTGCCAGCGCGTTCCGAGAACGTGAGGAGCTCGCCGACCGAATGCTCGGGAGAGAA
>JBIKTI010000531.1:0-4906 GCA_044348205.1 Phycisphaerales bacterium
TGACACTGGTTGCTTTCACTCTCCCAAAGCTAATGTGTGCCATGTTGCAGGTACATGTTGGTTAGTTTCTAAAGTATCAATAATCTTGAGAGCTTCTTGCATCTGCGCTATTTTTGCGACTTTCTTTTCGTCAAACGCAAATATGTTGCTACGCTCAAGCGTTTCTAATTCTTTCTTGGTTGCGTTCCACAGCCTGTACTTAGCTTGTGCGTGTTGACTCGGCGTGACTGTGCGTTGGAAGGGTATCTTGCGCTTTGCTTTTGCTTTGTGCGGTAACGCCATGAACGCATCATGTATGGGTTGTTTAATCCTCGCAGGCACCCAATCAGTCCAATGCTCGCCGTTGTTGGGTATGTGTGAGCCCTTGGCTGAGTCATTCTTCTTGCGTGCCAGTTGTATGGGCGTGCACTCAAGGTTTGACTTGTGACCTGACAAAACATTATTGAGCTTTTCCATGACAGCAATGTATGCATCAAACGCTTCGACACGCTCATCGTCCGTCAGGTCGTAAGCACGCCCAACCTTGGCGTTGTTCAGTTCATACTGCAAGGGCTTCATGAGGTGTGCCCACTCTGCCTTGCGATGCGTTCGTGCAATGCGTGCCACGCGTATGGTTTCTTTCATCGCCGCAACATCGTCCTTGATCTGACGCATCTCACTTGGGTGCAGCTTACGCTTGAGCAGATGCATGTGCAGTTGGGACGAGGTGAGCTTGAGGTAACTTTCGTACATGATTATTGATCCTTTAAAGTTGCTGTACGGATAGTTTAACAGGTTGCGTCCGTGTGTACAAGAAACTGGACGAGAGGGTCACACGCTGGAGAACCGCGTGGTTGTTGGTGTTGCACTAAAAGCTGTCTTGCTATATGCCTTTTTCCACACGAGCTAAAAGGCTTGGAAGAAAAAGTCCGCAAAAGAAAATAAATGCACACCCTTACAGAGATACTTATATATATATATAAATAATAATAAAAAGATATATATATTGACCGAAAAAAGCGCATCGCTAGTATTGATGCGGCTTGCGGGGTGTCTGTACGCTGTTCCATTGTTGTGTACACACGGACATCGTTAAAAAACATGGTTTGTACCCTTCAATAATCTTAACAATGGGGAATCGTTCCCCATTCAGCAGAATAAGTCGAGTTGGTGCATGCCATTCTTCCATTGCTCGTACTCCTGTTGTGTGTTGAATACCATGCCGCGCAGATGTAATGCACCTTTGCGGAACACATGGACTTGATGGTGTGAGCCGTAGCTGATTGTTTGCATATGGTAGTCACGACCACGAATGGTGATGATGCCGATCTCTTTGGTGATGGGTTGGATGAGGTTACGCATGGTGTTCTCCTTATGGGCGTGCTGAAATCATTTGAAAGCCACTGGCGCTGAGCTTGTCCCAGTAGTGCTGTGCTTCCTCGATTGATGGGCAGTCGATGCGGACTGTGTTGCTGATGGATGTGCGAAAGTAGATTGTTTGCATGATTAACTCCTAGGTTGGACAAGATTTGAAACAGCGGGCAAGCCTCACGCTTGCACCGCCATGGAAGAACGGGGAAGCTTTCCCCATTGTGATTATTGAAATGTGATGTTGGAACGAAGCGCAGTCATCAAAGCGTTGAACTGCTTGGCATCGATGCCAGACTCAATAATCTTCTTGGTCAGATCGTTGACCAACTTGGTTGGCGCTTCGACTTTGCCTGACGACTTCTTAGCACCACAGATGAATGTGAGTGTGTTGCTGAGTGTGCGCTTGCAGGCTTCGTAGTTCTTGGCATCGCTGTCCAACACCTTCGTGCCTTTAGCCTTGCCTTCGCCATCAACGACAGCGACCTCGTACACCTGAGCGAACACGGGAAGCAACGCCTTGCGGACTGTGTCCCACGACTTGCGTGCGAACTCCTTCTTGAGTGCGTTGCGTGCAACCTCCGCTTCGAGCTTGGACTCGTGTTCCTTGCGAATGGCTACGACTGACTTCTTGATTGCTTGTGACATGGTATCTCCTAAGTGGATTGAATGGGGAACCTTTCCCCGTTGTTGGGTCAGCACTATTGCTAATCAACACTTTCAGTATCCATATGGGGGGTTTTGAACAGGTCGTTTTGGGATTGGCGAAACCCCACCCACCCCCCACCTCCCATACAGATGTCGGAGTCCCGTAGCGCACATGAACACTGTTCCACACCCGCAAATCCAATTTTTCAAAATCTCAAACCAAATACCCCACCCCCCAAAAAATTTCTAAAAAATTCCAAGGTACCATGTCAAACGTTGGACACGGCACAATAAAAAAAGCCCCAGCGGTTTAGGCCGGGGCTAAGGAGGAGCAAACCTCAAGGAGAAGCAACAGAACAAAAACTTGCACCATTGCCGAAAAGAAGTGTACACTAACACCAACGAGGCAACAAGTGCAACGCCAGCACTAACCCTACGCAATGCTTGAACATCTGATTAACGGCGAGTTTCATCCAGACGTGGTCGACGCCACGGCGGCGGTGCTGTCTTTTGAAAAAGCAGACCCGACCACAACAATCGACGCCAAAGTCAAAACGGCGCAGTGGCTCAAAGATTTAGAGCTTGAGGACGAAGAGATTGAGTCCAAGGCTGAACAAGAGTCCGCCCGTAAGTCTTTTGCAAGCCTAGTCACAGGCCAGCCTGTGGGCAATACGCAACAAGCGCTAGCTAATTTAAAGACCCCCGCTGCGGTACAGCACTTGGTGGGAATGCTCACAGCCTATGACTGGGCGTTTGTGGAGCAGGCCAAGGAGCTCAGGGGCTTTGCAGTAGCCAAGATTTTGGAAGAGGTCGAGCACCCAGACGCGCGCATACGCCTCAAAGCGTTGGACATGCTGGGTAAAGTGACTGAAGTGGCGCTATTTACTGAGCGCGTCGAGGTCAAGAAGACCGAGATGTCAGATGTGGAGCTTGAGAACCGCATCAAAGAGAAGCTCAACAGGTTCATGGGTGTGATCGACGTCGTCGATGTCTCGGAAGACAAGCCTGATGAAGCCTGAGAACTTCACAACACTCAGTAAGTTAGAGCTGGAAGCCATGGCCAAGGCTCTGCCGCATATGACGCTGGCAGAAAAGATGGAGCTGTTCCAAGATTTGGAGCTGCGCGAACAACGCGCCAGCCTGCAAGCGGCCAAAACAAACATGTTGGGCTTCGCCCAGTCCGTGTACCCCGGCTTTAAGATCGGTCCGCACCACAGGAAGCTCGCCAAAATCTTCACCGACGTGGTCGAGGGTAAGAAAAAGCGCGTGATTATCAACATCGCGCCACGTATGGGTAAGTCTGAGTTCAGCTCATACCTGTTCCCTGCGTACTTCCTAGGTAAATACCCTAATAAGAAGATCATCATGGGCACGCACACTGCGGGTCTGTCTGAGGACTTCGGTCGGCGCGTGCGAAACTTGATTGAGTCGGAGGAGTACCGTGAAGTTTTCCCCCAAACAATGGTGGCAGACGACCAGAAGGCTGCTGGTAAATGGTCTACAAGTGCTGGCGGTCAGTATTATGCTGCTGGTGTCGGCGGCGCTCTTGCTGGTCGTGGTGCTGATCTGTTCGTTATTGATGATCCTCACTCGGAGCAAGATGTTAAGTCAAACTCTCGACTGGCTTTTGATACCGCATGGTCGTGGTTCCAGACAGGACCGCTACAACGCTTGATGCCGGGCGGTGCGATCATTGTGATTATGACCAGATGGTCGCTGTTAGACCTGACTGGGCGCTTGATTGACTACCAAGCAAGGAACCCTGACGCAGTTCCATGGGAGATTGTGGAGTTGCCGGCCATCCTGAACGAGGATACCCCCGAAGAGAAGTCACTTTGGCCTGAGCAGTGGCCACTGGCGTCCCTTAAAGCTACAAAAGCGTCGCTGGATCCAAGGTATTGGAACGCGCAGTACATGCAGCAGCCCACATCTGAGAACTCTGCCATCGTTGGGCGCAAGATGTGGCGTATTTGGGAGCAAGAAGACCCGCCACAGTGCGACTACATCATCCAGTCATGGGATACGGCGTTTGAGACCAAGAATAACTCAGACTACAGCGCCTGCACCACATGGGGCGTGTTCTATAACGAGGAAGAGAAGGACGCGGCGCAGATTATTCTGCTCGATGCGTTCAAGGACAGGATGGCGTTCCCAGAACTCAAGCAGATTGCGCTCAAACACTACAAAGAGTGGGAACCAGACGCGTTCATCGTGGAGAAAAAGGCCGCTGGCGCACCGCTGATCCAAGAACTTCGGGCCATGGACATCCCCGTGCAGGAAACAAACCCTAGCCGTGGCAACGACAAGATGGTACGATTAAACGCAGTGTCTGACTTGTTTGCTTCCGGCATGGTGTGGGCTCCCGATACTAGGTGGGCACGGGAAGTGATCGAAGAGATGGCGGCTTTCCCAGTTGGAGAGCATGACGACTTCGTGGATACAACGACACAGGCGCTGCTGCGCTTCAGGCAAGGCGGCTTTATCAGTTTGGACACGGACGCGAAGGATGACATTCAATACTTCCGCCGTAAGAAGTACGAATACTACTAGGAATACACATGGCAACGAACATCGACAAAGCGCTGTACCAGCAACCCACTGGCATCGAAGAGCTGGCGCAGGACGAATCCCCCTTGGAGATCGAGATCGTTGATCCCGAAGAAGTCAACATTGGTATTGATGGGATGGAAATCCAGATCAAGCCCAGTAAAGACGAAGAAGAAGAAGGCTTCGGTGACAACCTTGCCGAGTACATGGACGACGGCGCTTTGCAGTCTCTGGCTGGCGACTTGGTGTCTGATATTGACAACGACAAGGGCTCACGCAAAGAGTGGGAGAAGACTTACGTTGATGGTCTGAAGCTCTTGGGTCTGCAGATTGAAGAGCGCACCGAGCCATGGCAAGGCGCTTG
>JBIKTI010000232.1:0-4906 GCA_044348205.1 Phycisphaerales bacterium
CCTCGTCGGGCAGTCGACGGGCCGCTTCGACCTCGACTACATCGAGGTCACGACCACGAGCCCGATGGGCGTGGCGCTGATGAAGGCTCGCGTCGGCGAGACGATCCGCGTCGATCTCCCGCGCGGGGCGCGGCGCTACACCATCGTCGAAATCGCGATGTAGTCCGCGGGCGTCCGTGGTTTGAGCGGTCGCGGCTGCGGCCGCTCCCTCTGGTGGGACCGAAACCATGGGTGCCCGCATGCTTCAGCATGCGGAACGGGTGATGCCAGCCGTCGACTCCGACACGAACCGTTCCGCAGACTCGCGTCTGCGGGCACTCGTGGTTTGAGCGGTCGCGGCTGCGGCCGCTCCCTTTGGTGCTGCCGGACGCTCGGGTGCCCTTGGACGAAGTCCAAGGAACGGACGATGTCAGCCGTCGACTCCGACACGAACCGTTCCGCAGACTCGCGTCTGCGGGCACTCGTGGCCTGCCGACTCCGACGGGCGTGATCCGCACCAACGGTGGCCAAAATCATGAGTGCCCGTCAGACGGAGTCCGAACGAAGTTCGGACGCAGTCTGCGGAACGGATGATGTCAGCCGTCGACTCCGATGCAGTCACTTCGCGCCCGTGCGGTCGACCACCACGCGGCGGCCGCGCGGTGCGTCGTCGACGCGGACCTCCGTGCCGTCGAGGAAGCGCACCACGATGTCGACGGGCCCTGCTGCGGGCTGCACGCCGAAGTGCGCCTCGCGCGTCGCCGTCGACTGGAACGGCCCGCCGCCCGCGATCCAGCGGCGCTGCACGGCGTCGCCGTCGCGCGTGCGGAGCTCGACGACGGTTCCCACGATGTCGCGCGCCGCGCCGCGCGCGCGCGAGTCGCGCGGCACGACCACGACCCAGTCGTCCGCGCGGTCGTGGTCGTTGCGCAGCACGCGGATCGGCGCGTCGAGGCCCGCCGAGACGATGTCGATGTCGCCGTCGAGGTCGAGGTCTGCGAAGACCGCCGTGCGCCCGACCTCGGGCGCGGGCGTCCACGCGCCCGCGGACGCGGCGACGGCGAAGCGCCGCCCGTCGCGCACGAAGAGCTGCGGCGGCTGCGCATAGTCCGAGTCCATCGCCTGCCGCGTCGCCTGCGGGTAGACATGCCCGTTCACCACGAAGAGATCCTCGTCGGCATCGTGGTCGAAGTCGGCGAATCCCGCCGCCCATCCGACCATGATGCGGCTCGGCGCGCCGAGACCGAACTGGTTCGTGCGGTCGTCGAAGTTGCGGCCGTCGAGGTTGAGGTGGAGCGTGTTGGTGTCGCTCGAGAAGTTCGTGGTGAAGAGATCGGGGCGGCCGTTTCCATCGACATCCGCGACAGCCACGCCCATCGTCGCCTGCTCGAGGCCCTCGCCGTTCACGCCGATCCCCGAGCGGAGGCCCTCGTCGGTGAAGCGCACGGCGCCATCCTCGCCGCGCGTGGCGACGAAGAGATTGCTCGCCTGCGAGTCGTTGCCGACATAGACATCGAGCAGGCCGTCGCCGTTGAAGTCGACGACCGCAAGGTTGAGCGCGAAGGCGCTGCGCGCCGCCGCGAAGCCCCACTCGCGCGAGCGTTCCGCGAAGCGTCCGTCGCCGAGGTTCTCGAAGGCGAGATCCGCAGCGGGCGCATAGCCCTTCGGGCCCGCGATCACGGCCATGCCCTTGAAACTCGCGGGCGGCAGCGGTCGCGCGGGGTCGAACTCGAGGTAGCGGCACACGAAGAGATCGAGGTCGCCGTCCTGGTCGAGGTCTGCGAACGCGGCGCTCGTGCTCCAGCCCCTGTCACCCTCGATCGCCACGCCCGCGCGCGCCGAGACATCCTCGAAGGTGCCGTCTCCCTTGTTGCGGAGAAGGACATCGGGCCCGAAGCACGCGATGAAGAGGTCGTCGAAGCCATCGCCATCGACATCGCCCACGGCGACGCCGAAGCTCCAGCGCGTGTGGCGGATGCCGCTCGCGTCGGTCACATCGGTGAAGCGCAGCCCGCCGTCGTTTCGGAAGAGCCGCGCGCCGGGGCCGCGTTCTGTGTCGGCCAGCGTCGCGCCGTTCGGCACGAAGATGTCGAGGTCGCCGTCCCTGTCGAAGTCGATGAGCCCGAGCCCACCGCCCTTCACCTCGAGGATCTGTGCGCGCGGATGCACGCCTGAGGTCGGCGTGAAGTCGATGCCCGACGACGCGGTCACATCGCTGAAGCGCGGACCCGACGGCTGCGTCGACGGAGGACTCGCGTGCCCCGCAAGGGCGTGCATCAGGATCATCGCTGCGACTGCGTTCATGGGCTCGGTTCCGTCTTCGGCTCGCTCGAAGGCGGCGCCGCCTCCGCTGCGGGTGCGTCGTCGTCCTTGCGCTCGCGTCTGCCGAGCGCCTCGAGGATGCGATCTGCGTTCGCGCGCGCCGCGTCCGCCGCAGCGTGCTCGCCGAGGCGGTCGCAGACGCGCGCCATCTTCGACCAGGTCTCGTGCTGCACGGCGCTCGCAGCGACGGCCTCCTCGAGGAATCGCTTCGCGGCCGCTGGGTCGTCGCGGCGGAGCGCCACATCGCCAAGCCGCGTGAGCGCCTTCGCTTCGTCCGCGCCGCGGGGCTTGCCCGCCGCGCCAAGCACACGGAAGCGCTCGAGCGCGGCCTTGAAGAGCTTCTCGGCGTCGTCGAGCCTGTCCTCGTCGAGCGCCACGAGCCCAAGTCCGAAGGTGCTGTCGGGCTCGTCGGGGACGGCCTTCAGGTGGCGCTCGAATGCAGCGCGTGCGGCAGCGAGGTCGCCGAGGTGATAGCAGCACCAGCCGAGGAAATGCGCTGCGTGGCGCTGCTCTGGGAAGACCTGCGTCGAGTCGCGCGCGCGCTCGAGCCAGGCCCGCGCGTCGGTGTATCGCTTCTGCTTCGAGAGCGCGATGCCGAGGACTGCGGCGGCACGGTCGTTCGCGCCATCGCCCTCGAGGACGACCCGCGCCATCTGCTCCGCCTCGCGAAAGCCGCCGCGCGCAAGGACGCGCACCGCAGTGTCGAGTCGCGGATCGGTGCGCGCATCCCCTGCCGCCCGCTTCGGGGCGGTAGGAACCGCATCCTGTGCAGCAAGCGGTCCGGCGGCCGCGGGTGCGACGGCGGCAGCCACGGCGAGCACCGCAGAGCAGGTCCTGAAGAGGGTCGGCCGAAGTTCGCGCATCGAGGGTGCCAATCTATCGACCGAGTTTCATCCGCGATGGGAGCGGACGGCGAGGTTCTCGCCCACCGTGTCGCGAGGGGCGTCGGTGACCGCCCGCGCCCGTCCCGCGCGCGCGGTCGCACCCCTTTCCCTGCCCGCAGGTTTCGAGACGCGGCGGTTGTGCGATTGCTCAGGAAATCACAGAAGTTCCAAATACCCTGCCCATCCCCCTTCCATCTGCACGCTCGGCGTATAACTTGATAGGGTCCGTCGGTTCCCGCCTTTCGGGGGCGCGGGGGATGCGCCGCAGCGCGCGCGAGGAACTTTCTCGCGCGCGCCGAAACGCCAGACCCGTCTGCATCAGGTGCCCGAAACTTGCGTACACCGCAGCTCCGCGCGTGCGCGGCACTGCCCCCGAGGAACCGTCTGATGGACATGCACAGCGCACCGCAGCGTGACCCGCACGCAGATTCGTTCCGTAACCTCCGCGCACGCGCACGCCACGGCGTCGCTGCGGCGCTGCTTGCCGCTTGTACGACGGCGACCGCTCTCGCGGGCGACGGCGTCGTGCTTCAGCCGAAGGCTGGCGACCCGCTCAACGGCCTCACTGCGAACGAGCTCAATCTCTTCTGGCAGGGGCGCGTCGACTATGTCACGCCGTTCTCGATGCCGATGGGCCTCGGCCCGATCATGAACAAGTCGAACTGCCAGTCGTGCCACTCGAACCCCGTCGGCGGATGGGGCTCGATCAAGGTCACGCACTTCGGCATGGACGACAAGGGCGAGTTCTATCCGCTCACGGAACTCGGCGGCTCGCTCCTCCAGTCGCTCGCGGTGAACGATTCCTGCCGCGAGTTCGTGCCCGCGGAGGCGACCGTCGTCATCCAGCGCGTCACGAACTCCTCGATGGCCTATGGCCTCATCGAGGCGATTCCCGACGAGGCGATCGCCGCGAACGCAGACCCCGACGACCTCGACGGCGACGGCGTCTCGGGCCGCGTGCACTGGGTGCTTCCGCTCGAGGCGAGCCCGAAGAGCCCGCTCCGCGCTGGCCGCTTCGGCTGGAAGGCGCAGGTCGCCACCGTGCTCAGCTTCTCAGGCGACGCGACGCGCAACGAGCTCGGAGTGACCAACGCGCTGATTCCGACTGAGAACGCCCCGAACGGCGACATGAATCTCCTCGACTCGTGCGACACCGTCGCAGACCCCGAGGACCACGCCGACGAGAGCGGCTTCACCTTCATCGAGCGCGTGACGCACTTCCAGCGCTACCTCGCGGAGCCGCCGCAGACGCCGCGCTCGGGCATGAGCGGCGAAGCTGTCTTCGTAGCGGTCGGCTGCGCCAAGTGCCATGTGCCGCAGTGGACCACCTCGAACCTGAAGGGCTTCGAGTCGGCGATCCGCGGCAAGACCATCCGCCCCTACTCCGACTTCCTGCTCCATGACATGGGCCTTCTCGGCGACGGCGTCCAGGAAGGCGACGCGAGCGAGCTCGAGATGCGCACGCCGACCCTCTGGAACCTCCGCACCCGCGACCCGATGCTCCACGACGGCAGCGCTGCAGGCGGCAGCTTCGAGTCGCGCGTGACAGCCGCGATCCTCGGCCACGGCCCGTTCGGCGAGGGCGCAGCATCCGCTGCGGCCTTCGAGGCGCTGCCTCCGTCGCAGAAGGCGCAGCTCGTCGCGTTCCTCGACTCGCTTGGCCGCGTCGAGTTCGACTTCACGGGCGATGGCTCCGTCGACATCTTCGACCTCGAGGTGCT
>JBIKTI010000018.1:0-14181 GCA_044348205.1 Phycisphaerales bacterium
GACATCGGCAGCGCTTCTGCCCAGGGCGTGCGTCGGCCCAGTCCTGAGGCTCGGGCTCGGGCTTGGGCTCGGGCTTGGGCTCGGGCTCGGGCTACCCCTCATCCTGCTCGTGGCGTCGCCCGCGGCCGCACAGACCCTCGACCTCGATGGGGTGCGGCAGGGTCCGACGATCGCCGCTGAGAACGGCGCGCTCGACCTCGCGGCGGCGCTCGAGGAAGAGCGGTTGGCGCTTGAGGTCGCGGCCCGCACCCTGCGCGGGGAGGCGCTGGCATCGGCGCAGGCGCGGATGCGGCTCAGGCAGGTCGCGATCGCGCTGCTCCAGTCGGGTGCGAACAGGCCGTGGTCGGAGAGCGGCCCCGTCGTACTCGGGCTGCGCGTCGCCAACCTTCTGCGAGGAGCCGATGCCGCGATCGAGGCAGCTGCCGCGGGTCGACGCCTCTCCGATGGTCGACCGCTTCCTCGCGAAGACGCCCGAGTCGCGGTGGATGCGCTGCGCTCCCTCGGGGCCATGCCGCTCGACCGCCTGCAGGGTGCGATGCGGCGTGATGCGGCGAACCCTGCACGCGTCATCGAGACGCTGGCGCAGGTGCTCGCGCCCGTCGCCACAGTCCTCCGAGTCGTCGAGGAAACGGAGACTCTTGACCCTTGGCCCTTGCTCGCGACCAGTACGAGCGCGTCGGATGCGCCAGCGGCCGCCCGCGACACGCTCGAGTCGCTGCGCGCGCGGATGGCGGCCCTGAGGACGGGCAGCACGGGCCCGCGCGGCGATCTCATCGGCGCGGATCTGCTCGGCGGCATCGAGTCGACGCTGGAGAAGATCGGAGCAGCACCGCTTGTCGACCGAGCCTTGCTACACGGTGTCGCTTCCGCGGTGCGCGTGTCGGAGTGGGTCGTGGCCGTTCGGTCGCTGCCCTTGCCGCGGCCGATCGAGGACTCGGTCATCGAGCGCGTCGAGTCGCAGGTTTCGCGGGCGGTCGACTCGCTCGCACGCCTCACGCAGGAATGGTCGGATCCGTCGCAGGGCGATGCGCCCGACGCGGGGTCGGGGGCGAGCACCCTCGGCGAAAGGAGCCTGGCGACTGAAGAGCTCACAGGGCTTGAGGCCGTGGTCGATGCCTGCGACGGGATGCTCGCGCTGCGCAAGGCGCAGGGATCGAGCGAACTTGCGCGCCGCGCGCTCTCCGAGGCGATCGCTGCGCTGGTGGTGGCGAGCGAGTCGGGGCCTGCATCTGCGAGGAACACCGTGGGCGCGGCGACACGGATCTCGGAGGCCTGCAGCGCCGCAGAGAGGCTCGAGAAGGGCGCGGCAGGCGATTCGCCGCGCGAGTTCCGCGAGGTCGTCCGCGCGCTCGACCGCGACGCCCGCATCGCGGTGCGAGCGCTCCCCGATGCGTGCAGGACGCTCGCCGCAGACCCCGCGCAGGTGTCCGACCCAGGGGCGCTCGCCCCGCTCACCCGCGTTCTCACGCTCGACGCCGATCGCACGCGGATCGTGGCGCTGCAAGGGCTCATCGCGCGAATCAGCGCAGTCCGCCCCAAGGCCGCGCAGGGCATCGAGGGCTCGACACGGCGCCTCGCGCGGATGCTCCTTGACCCGATCAAGCGTGCCGATGCACAGCGCGGCTTCGGCGCCGTCGAGGGTCTGGCGGGCGCAGCGTTTCCCCTCCCGTTCGAGGACGAACTGCTGCGCCGCACAGAGCGGGCGGCCGCTCTGACGGGGGGAGCGCCCGACCGCGTGCTCGATGTGGCGGCGCAGGCACGGGCCGCATGGGCCGAAGCCGTCGGGCGAGGCGACCTCGGCGGGCCTGATGCGGTCTGGCTCGACGAAGTCGCGCGCTTCTTCGCGGCGATGCGCGACCTTTCGGCGCTTGCGGCGCCCGTGACGCGCGACGATGCAGACAGGCTTGCGCTCTGGGGTGGATGGACGGCGCGCCGGGCGCTGATCTCCCCTGCGACCGTCGATCTCGATGCGCGCGCGATCCTCGCGGCTCGCTCGCTGGTGGCATCGACGCGCTCGGGCGACAGAACCGAATTCAGGAGGGATCTGGCTTCGCTCGAACGCGCGATTCCGCTGGTTCGGCTCGTGTCGCGGCTCGAGCGCACCGTCGTGCCGCTTCTGGAGTCCGAGCCTTCGTCGACCGCCGCCATGCTGGCGCCTCTGGTGCACACGCCGCGCAGCGACGCAGCGTTCGCACGCGAGTGGCCGCGGCTTCTCATGCTCGACCGAGCGCTGCTCGAGTCTGAGTTCGCGCGGCGCAAGGGGGCGCCTTCCACGCGGGACGACCTCGCGGCGTTCATGGCGGATCTCGCCCGTGACATCGAGGTGGGAGCGTTCGGAGCGCCCGTCTCCGTGGGCGCTGTCCCGGGTTTCGACGGGACAGCCGTTGACGGCGCAACCGAAGGGAAGTCCTCGGATGCGCGCCCGACCCGCAGACGCTGAGGCGCCATCGCGTCGAGACGCGGATGCGCCCTACCATGCGCCCCATGCCGGATGTGACCCACTTGCACAACGCTTCGCGCTCCCTGCGCATCGTCGTGGTCGCGCCCCATCCTGACGATGCGGAGCTCGGGATGGGTGGCACGATCGCGCGCCTCGTCGCGGAAGGCCACAGCGTCCACATCGTGGACCTCACGAACGGGGAGCCGACGCCTCGCGGCACTCCCGAGCAGCGTGCCCTCGAGGCCGCGGAAGCGGATCGCGTCCTTGGAACGACGCGCACCAATCTCGGCCTGACGAACCGCGCCCTGATGCACACGCTCGAGGCTCGCCACGGGCTTGCCGCCGTCCTTCGCGCGCAGCGCTGCGAGATCCTCTTTGCACCCCACCCCGAGGATGCGCATCCCGACCACATCGCCGCGACCCGGATCGTCGAGGACGCTCGCTTCGACGCGAAGCTGACGAGGTCCCCGATCTCCGGTGACCCCGTGCACCCCCGCCGCCTCATCCACTACTTCTGCACGCACCTCAAGAGCATCCCCGCGCCAACCTTCGCGCTCGACATCTCGCGCCACAGGGAGACGAAGCGCGCGGCGATCCTCGCCTACCGCTCCCAGGTGGTCGACCACGAGCCGAACCGCCGACTTCCCGACGATGTCGACCTCCGCGACCGATTCATCGGTTCGCGGCTCGGGGTGGAGGCGGCCGAGCCATTCTGGTGCCGCGAGCTGCTGGGGATTCAGTCCCTGGCTTCGATCCTGTGAGGCGCGCGGACGGGCGGATCCGAGGCGCGCCGCCCGCTCCGACCCTCCGCCGCTGATAGAGTGCCCAGCCCCCATGCTCGACTGCCTCGACATGATCGTCCCGATCCTCGCGCAAGCCGGACAGGCAGCCGAGTCGATCGGCGCAGGGCCCGCGGCAGGTCTGCCCGAGCCCCAGGCCGTCAGCCCGTGGCTCGCGTGGATCTCGGAGTACGGAGCGCTCTTCATCTTCGTCGCCTTCATCGTGTGCGGGGTCGGCCTGCACATCTCTGAGGACTTCCTGCTGATCCCTGCGGGCGTGGCGATCTACGAAGGCCACATGACCTGGTCGGAGACGATCCTCGCCGCGTACTTCGGCCTCGTGATCGGCGACACGCTGTGGATCTGGGTGTGCCGCAACTACGGCACGCGGTTGATCCACAGCAAGCGCTTCCTGCGGACGATGCATCCCCGCAAGTTGCTCGAGGCGAAGCACGCGATGTCCGAGCGCGGGGTCATCGTGCTGATCCTCGCCCGCTTCATTCCGGGAACGCGCACGGCCGTGCTCACGATGACCGGGCTCCTCCACATGCCGTGGTGGAAGTACCTCGCCGTCGAACTGACGACCGTCGCGGTCACCGTGCCGGTGCAGATCGGCATCGGCTACCTCGGCAAGGCTGGGTATGACAAGGCGAAGGACCTCGGTGGCATCCTGACCTTCGGTCTCGCCGGCATCGCGCTCACGGTCGCCTTCATCATCGGCTACCGCTGGTACAAGCAGGCGAAGGCCCGCAAGGGACCGCGGCCGCGCGCGCCAGTGTCGTGGCTCCGCACCTTCGGCAAGACCACGCGTGCGACCGCCCAGTCGACGACGGCGCGGTGATCCGCACGGCGGTCAGGCGACCTGCGCATCGGTCGGACGCCTTGGCCTCGGCAACAGGCGGTCGCGGTCTACGACGCACCTCAACCCTGCGGCAGGCTCTCCGCGCCCCTGCGGCCCGCTCCCGCAGGGAAGAAGATCGCCATCCTCGTCCTCGGCCTGGTCCGCGTGCTCGAACGGCCCTTCGAGGCCGTCGGGCGCAGAGTGGCCCGGTCGACACGGCCCGAGATCGATGAACTCCGACATGTCCGCGCTTGGGGGCACATCGCGGATCGATTCGTCGAGGATCCTGCTTGCGAGGATGCGCAGGAGCGATCGGTCGTCGAGATGATCGGTGCTCGAGAGGAAGATGCCGAGGAACGCAAGACCGTAGATGACCCGCCAGAGCGCTTCGTGAGACTCTGCGGCGCCAAGTTCGATTGCGCCGGGCGGCGGACACGCGACGCCGATCTCCGCCAGCTGCCGTCGGTTGGTCGAATGCGGGGCATGCTCGGAGTCGTGCATGATCGCCGCGATGATCCGCTCGGACGGACGCCCGTTCCGCTCTGCATCGGCGACAAGTTCGGCGATCTTCGCCTCGCGCGCGCTGCGCTTGGCGTCGAAATGCGCCTGCATGGCGCGCGCATCAAGCGCGGGGCGATGGTCGGAGAGGCGAGGCGCACCCGCGATCTCGATGAACGCAGGCCATGAGGCCTTGCCCGTGGCGGCGGACTTGCCCGAGTCCTTGCGGCCTTTCGCAGCCTTCGTCGACTCCGCCGACTTCGGCGGCTTCGGCGGCTTCGGGGGCTTCGGGGGCTTCCCCGCCCCGCGCTTGCCGCTCGCTGACGACCCATGCGGCGCGCCCGAGTCGCCACCCGATCCAATGCCATCCAGACACGCGATCATCGCGCACCTCTCTTCCCTCGAGACCTTGAATGAACGAGCGTCGCCCCGAGCGCACGCAGCGAACGGACATCAGCGACGGCGCGAGACTAGCGCACCCGAAGGCACATCCTCCGATCCTTGTATGTTTTGCAGGAAGATTCCTCCCGCGCATCGCGCGCCGCGCTCAGCCCTGCGTCTTCGCGAAATGATTGGCGCTCCACCAGCGCACGCCCGACGGGACCAACACCTCGTCGCCGGGAAAGAGCGTGCGCCAGCTGTCGACCGTGTCGGACGCAGGCTCCTCGATCCAGAACTCGCGCACCACGGCCGCAGCGCGATGCACGCCGCCACCGAGGTGCACGAGCGCGGCCTCGGGCAGGCGCAAGTCGGAATCGCCCGCGAGGAACCAAGCCGCCTCGGCGAGCGAGGGCTCGTGCGCGAGCCGTGCCACGAGCATCTCATGCGCAGGCTGGGCGCCTGCAAGCACCTCGGCAGGAACCCGCGCGCGGGCGGTCGCGGGGCCAAGGCCGGCCTCGTCGTGAGGGGAGAGCGTCGCTTCCGCGCGCGCACGCAGATTCCCGCGGAAGTCGACGCGCTCGACGACCACTGTGCCGCGAAGTCGCTCGGTGTCGCCTGCGAACGCCGCATCGTCCGCGAGCACGACCTCGAGCGCGCCGCCCTTCCACTGCTCGAAACCGCCGAGCGGCTCGATCGAGAGAAGCCGCTGCGCGCACGCGCGGCGCACGGCGTGCCACGCGGGCTTGGCGCGCCCCGCCACATCGACGAGCGACCACGAGTGGCCCGCCCACACATCGTTCCATTGCCAGATCAGCGCGCCCATCGACCGCGGCGCGCCCGCGCGCAGCCAGCGCATCGCAGCGTCCATCGCGCGCGCCTGCAGGTGCTGCGTCTGCGCCACATACTCGCGCGCATCGCGGGCCGCGCGGAACCTCGCCTCGAGATAGGGCTTGTACTGCGCGTCGTCGCCGCCCCAGGCCTTCTGGCGAAGCCTGAGCGCGGAGACAAGATCAGCGGCGGACATCCCGTCCGCATCGCGCGTCTCGTCGAGGCACTCCGCGACCACCGTCGGCCAGCACGGCGGCGACTGGTGGCCGAACTCGCTCGAGAAGCGCGGCAAGACGAGGCGGTAGCCTTCGATCTTCGCCTCCTGATCCCATGTGTGGCGATCGCCATGGTCGGGATCGTTCGGATGGATCTCCATCGAGCCCGAGTACGGGCTCTCCGCCCAGTAGGGCGTGCCCGGGTCATGCGCGGCGACCGCGGCGGGCAGCGTCTCGAGCCAGTACCTCCGTCCCCACGACTGGCCAGGCGCGAGACGCTCCTTCCAGCCCCAGCTCCACCACGCGAGGATGTCCTCGTTGCCGCCGCACCAGAGCGCAAGCGACGGGTGGCACGAGAGCCGCGCGACCTGATGCGCCGCCTCGCGCGCGACGAGCGACGCGAACGGCTCGTCCTCGGGATAGGTCGCGCACGCGAACATGAAGTCCTGCCAGACGAGGATGCCGAGCTCGTCGCAGGCCTCGTAGAACGCGTCGGGCAGGTAGTTGCCGCCGCCCCACACGCGCACCATGTTGAAGCCCGTCTCGCGGTAGCGGCGCATCTCGGCGAGCCAGTCGTGCTCGTGTCGGGCGCCGAGGAGCGGCGGGATGAGGTTCGCGCCGCGCGCGAAGAGCGGCGTGCCGTTGAGGATGAAGCGGAATCGCGTGCCGACTGCATCGCGCGCAGTGTCGAGCTCGATGCGCCGCGGCGCGAAGCGCGCCGTCGCGATCGGCTTGAACGCGCCGCCTGCGTCGCGCACGCCGACCATCGCGTTCCACCAGCAGCCGTCGTTCGCGCCGCGGTCCCAGGTCGACCAGAGGCGCGTCGGCCGGATCCGCGCCTCTCCCCGCGCATCGCACTCGACGCGCTGCGTGCCAGTCCGCTCGCGCACGACGCACACGAGCGGCGCCCCGCCGAACTCGCCCTGCGGCGTCACGCGGACCGTCACGCTTCCATCGTCGTTGCAACGCTGCGCCACGGCGACTCCCGTGATGCGAAGCGAGTCCCAGCAGTCGAAGCGCGCGCCATGGAAGCCGACGCCCGCGACGCGCGGGCCCCAGTCCCAGCCGAAGCCGCACGCGGCGCTGCGCGCGAATGAGAACGGAAGCCAGTCGCCGTTCACGGGGCGGGCACCGAGCCGCTCCTGCCAGCGAAGCAGTTCCGAGACGGGCGACTTGAAGCGCAGCTCGAGCAGCGCGCGCCGCCCGCGCAGCGCGTCGGGAACGCGCGCCTCGAACGGAAAGTGCTCGCTCAGCTGCTCGCCGAGCACGACGCCGTCGAGCGCGATCTCGCACGGCCCGTCGACGACATCGATGAACAGCGCGCAGTGCGCGCCATCGCGTGGCGCCGGGACATCGACCTCGCGCGAGAAGGTCCACTCGGTGCGGCCGACGCACTCGCCGTCGAGCTCGGCGCGCTCGCCCTGCCATGGCTGCGAGATTCCCGCGTCGGCGAGCACCGCGTGGATCGAAGCCTGCATGCAGGCGCCCGCGATGATCTCGCGAGAACCGACGAGCGGCGAGCCTTCGCCGCCTCGCGCGTGCACGCGCCAGCCATCGAGCGGAAGCGGGAGACGACGCAGATCAGCCATGGCCACGAGCCTCCGCGACGCCCTTCTCCACCGTGCCGTCGTCGCGCGCGTCGGCGTGATACCGCTCGAGATGCGCGTACATGCGCCTCAGGTCGCGGAACCCGCCGACCGTGAACCACACCATGATCACGCAGCCTGTCGAGAACACCAGCCATGTCCAGTACTTCCAGAACACGAGCCATGCCTCGTCGGAGATGCCGAAGAAGATGGCGTAGAGCGTGCCGAACACGAAGAGCAGCGTGAACGCGAGCGGCCATGCGACGGTGATCGCGGTGATCCAGGTGTCGGCGCGCGAATACTCCTTCGTGAAGCCGATCTTCTGCATCCAGACGGGCAGGTTCGCGCCGTGCTCCTCGCGGAAGTCGCGCTCGCTCTCGGGCAGCAGCGCGCGGTGCCTGCCGCGGTGAAGCATGCGGTCGAGGTCGAACGGCTCGCTCTTCTCCGCAAGCGAGACAGCGACATAGGTCGCGATCGCGCCCGCCATAGCCGCGAAGGTGAGCACCTGCCCGGAGATCCACTTGTTCGCATGGATCTCCGCGATCCAGGCGGGAACGCCGTCCGCGCCGAACCAGGCCTCGAACACCCAGTAGCTGTCCTTGGCCAGGATGCCGAAGGAGCTCACGACGATGCCGACCACCATGGCGCTCCACGCGCCGCTCGTCGTTCCACGCGACCAGTACAGCCCGCCGATGATGACGCTGCCCGCGCCCGCGACGAACACGCTCGCCGTGAGCGCGCTCCACATCGCGATGTACTGGTTCGGCTTGTAGTGGTAGCCGAACCAGAACGCGAAGACGGCGATCGCGAGCACGGCGCCCTTCACGAGCCACAGATGCGCGCGCGCCGCGAGCGGCTCGCTCGTGAAGAGGCCGCGGACGGGCATCAGCACATCCTGCACGAAGATCGTCGCCCACGAGTGGAGGTAGGTGTCGTCGGTCGAGAGATACGCGCCGTACATCGCGGCGACGAACATGCCGAGGATGCCCGCTGGCAGGATGATGCCGAGCGCGAGCGGAACGCGGCCCTCCGCGCGATAGGCGTCTGTCGGAAGCGCGGCCATCGCGTCGTGGACGGGCTGCGCCTGCGCCGCGTACTCGGGATGCGTGAGGAACACCTTCACGCACACGGGGATCACCAGCGCGACGAGCATGAGCACGCGCCAGCGCCAGCCCGAGAGGACGCCCGCCATCTTCGCCTCGTGCGGGGTGATCGCGGCTGCGTTGTAGCCCTGGTCGCCCTGCCACGCGCGCGCGGTGTAGAACAGGATGAACGCGCTGATCAGCCAGTAGAACGCGTTGAACTGCGACTCCGCGCCGATCCCGAGCGGGTCGATCATCGACTTCCCCTCGGGCGCAGCGAGCAGCGTCTCGCCGATCCTGTCCCATCCGAAGGTCGTCAGGAGATAGAGGATGATGACGAGGAAGGTGATGTTGCAGAAGATCCCCTGCAGGAAGTCGGTGACCATCACCGCGATCTGCCCGCCGAGGAAGACGAAGAAGATCGCGCTCGAGAGCAGCAGCGCCATCAGGAACGGGAAGGTCTCGATGGGCGTGCCGAGGACCGTGAACTCCTCGGGCAGCCCGCAGATCCAGATGAAGAAGCGCGCGCTCACAGCGGGGAAGATGGCGTAGTTGAGCACGCCCGCGATGAACGCGATCAGGCCGCAGAAGACGCGGAACGAGCGCGCGTAGCGGATCTCGAGGAACTGCGCGAGCGTGAGCGCGCGCGTCTCGCGGAAGCGGTACGCGACCCAGCCCGTGAGCGCGATCACGATCATCAGCGGGTTCTCGACGAGCCCCCACCAGATCGAGGTGAAGCCCGTGTCGTAGTACTGCTGGAAATACCAGACGAGCGTGATGATGCCGACCTGCGCCATGTTGTAGGCGACGCAGACGAGGTATCGGCCCGCGCAGCGGTTGGCTGCGAGGAAGCCCGAGACCGAACCCGAGTACTTGCGCGTGCGCAGGGCGAAACCCACGAGCGTCACGAAGAGCGCAGCGGGAATCAGCCAGTCGATGAGCGTCATGCGCATCTCGCGCAGGATAACGGGTCACTCGACGCGGAGCGAAACGATCTCGAACGGCCGCATGCGGAGGAGCGTGGCCGCCCCGGCGGCGTGGACGAGCCCATCGCGCGCAGCCTGCTGCTCGAGGAGATCGACGGCGGTCACCTTGCCCGCGCCGACATTCCAGAAGACCTGGACATCGCCGCGCGCGCCGCGCGTCTCGACAAGCCGGAGGATGCGGCCGCGGCCGTCCTCCGCAGGCTTCCACGCCGCGACCTCGACGCGCATTGGCGCCGCCGCCAGCACTTCGAACGGCGCCCACGCGCCGCGCAACGCGCCCTTCTTGCCGGTCTTGAGCGCGAGTGCGCGCATCGGCTCGCGCAGGCAGTCGGCTGCGTGGTCGACCCCCGCCGCGCGCCAGTCGCCCGCGTGCGGCATGAGCGCATAGGTGAACGCATGCGCGCCGCGATCACAGTTCGGATCGGGGAAGGACGGGCTCTTGAGAAGCGACAGCCCGAGCGTCGCGCCCTCCGCGGTCGAGATCGCGCTGCGGCCATAGCGGCCGTCGTCGAGCACGGCGACGCCGAATCCTGGCTCCGACGCGTCCATCCACGCGTGCCCCGGCAGCTCGAAGCGCGCTTCCTCCCAGCTCGTGTTGCGGTGGATCGGCCGCTCGATCGCGCCGAACTGCGTGCCGAACCACGCGTGGCGCGCGCGGACATCGACGGGGAAGAGCGCGCGCAGCAGGCGCTGCGTCTCGTGCCACTCGACCTCGGTGAAGACCTCGACGCGGCCGCTCGACGCGTCGAGCCGGTAGGTCTGCCAGATGCGGCTCTTCGCGCCGACCTCGCGCTCGACGCGCACCTCGCCGCGCAGCGGATGCGATTCGACGACCGCGATCTCGCAGTCGTCGTCGAGGAAATCGCACTTGTCGAAGTAGTCGCGGTCGGTGTCCCACGCCTCCCAGCGACGCGGGCGGTCCTCGTAGAGCGCAAGCTGGTTCAACGGCAGCGCGCGGCCCGACGCGTCGCGCATGTTCGCCACGCGCCGCGAGCCGAGATGCTCGAGTTCGGCGATGCGGCCCGCGAGATCGATCGCGACGCGGATCACGCCGTTCGACATCGTGACGCCGCGCTTCGTGGCCTTCACCTCGACCGCGTGCGGCAGCGGTCCGATTTCCGCAGCGTCGACGACCTTGACGCCGAGCGCGGGGATGTCGCGCGCCTCGATGAGCGCGTCGCCGACCTTCACGACGCCGCAGCGCGCGGTCGACGCGGTGTTGCGCACGAGCACGGGCCGCTTCATGCCGCGCGTGTCGGCGAGCTTCGCGAATCCCGCCTCGAGCGCATCGCGTTCGGCGTGCGCGACCTCGCTGATCGCCGCATGATCCTCGCGCGCATCGTTGTACACGGCCTCGATCGACGATCCCGGCAGGATGTCGTGGAACTGGTTGAGAAGCAGCGTCTTCCATGCGCGGTCGGTGCGCGCGCGGAACGCGGCGAGATCCTTCGCCTTCACAGCGGGCAGCGAGCACGCGAGCGCCTCGACATCGCGCAGCGCGCTCTCGGCGAGGCGGTTCTGCCGCTTGAGCCACGCCTGGCTCGTGTAGGTGCCGCGGTGAAGCTCGAGGTAGAGCTCGCCGTCCCACGCCGCGAGCGGGCGTCCCGCCGTGCGCAGCGAGTCGCGGCCGGCGTGCAGGCGGCCGCAGAAGACATCGACGCGGTGCTGCTCGAAGCGCGGCAATCCCGCGCAATCGGCCGCCATCTCGGCGCGCGCGATCTGCCAGTCGGTCGGCCCGCCGCCGCCGTCGCCGAAGCCGAACGGCTGCAGCCACACGGGAATCGCGCTCGAGAAGAAGCTCTGCCCGTCCTGCACGACGAGGTTCTTCTCGCCGTACAGCATGTCGGCCGGCTCGATCGACGAGTTGTAGTTGTGGCCGGGCGTCAGGTGCGTGAGGAGCTCGGTGCCGTCGAGCCCGCGCCAATCGAAGGTGACATGCGGGAACTTGTTCGTCTCGCACCAGCTCATCTTGTTGGTGATGAAGGTGTCGAGGCCCGAAAGCCGCGCGATCTGCGGCAGGCACGGCGGAAAGCCGAAGGTGTCGGGGAGATAGAGGAAGCGCTGCTTGCCGCGCGCGCCGAACTCCTTCGTCCAGAAGCCCGTGCCGTGGATGATCTGCCGCACGAAGCTCTCGCCCGACGGGCAGGTGCAGTCGGGCTCGATCCACATCGCGCCGCCCGGTTCCCAGCGGCCCTCTGCGACGCGCTTCTTGATCTGCGCGAACAGCTCGGGCGCGTCCTCCTTCACATATTCGTACTGCTGCGCCTGCGAGCAGAGGAAGTGGAAGTCCGCGAATCGCTCCTGGAGCCGCAGCACATTCGCGAAGCTGCGCAGGCACTTGCGGCGCGTCTCGCGCAAAGGCCAGAGCCACGCTGTGTCGATGTGCGCGTGACCGACGGCGACGCACGCGGTCGCAGGCTCGTGGACGCCGCCCTTCAGCAGCTCGTCGAGCGCGGAAGCCGTGTCCTCCATGCCGGGCACGGGGTCGTGCGCGTCGACCGACGCGTGGATGTCGCGCAGCGTGTTCGCGATCTCGGTCGCGCGCGGGCTGTCGGCGGGCAGCGCGAGCATCAGCTTGCGCAGGAACTCCCACGCCTGCGCGTAGCGCCACGCGGCCTCGTCGACGACGACGAGCTCGGCGCTCTCGAGGCGGCCCGGGTTCGGCTCGCGCCAGCGCGTCTGGAGTTCGGGGTGATCCCACCAGAAGGTCGAGATGCCAAGCGGCAGGTTGCACGCGGCCTCGATGTGGAGGTCGAGCTTCTCGCCGCCCTTCGCGCGCGGCAGGATGAACGCGAGGTCGCGGTACGGGTCGAACCCTTGGAACGGCACGCCGTCGCGCCACAGCGTCGCCTCGGTGCCCGAGCTGAAGCGCAGCGCGACGGTATGCCCGCGCATCTCGGCGGGCACGCGGCCCGCGAGGCGGAACCAGGCGGTCGACCAGACGGGGCCCCAGCGCAGGCCGACCTTCACGGGCTTGTAGGCCGCCCGCTTCGCCTCGGCGAGGGTCGGGTGCCCGCCCTCGAGCCCCGAGCCCGCGGCCTGCCACATCGAGACCGACAGTGGCGCGCGGAGCGGGAACACCTGCGGGAGGAGGACCTCGGAGTGAAAGTTCTCGTAACGGATCGCTGCGTATTGGAGGTTCGGAAGCACGGCGACATCCTACCTCGCGACGGTTTTTCCCCTGATCGGCGGAATTCACGAAATCGCAGCCGCGCGGTCAGGCAACAATCGGGTTCGCCGCGCGGCCAGCGTCGTGTCTCCACGATCGGGCACGGCCAAGCCGAAGAACCACCATGATGCACGCCCGCGCGCTTCTCCCTCCCTGCCTGCTCGGCCTCCTCGTCGTCGCCGCGACCGCAGTGGCTGCGACCCCGACCGCGCCCGCGGATGCACCCGCGATCCTTGCCGCTGCGCCCCCCGCGACCGTGCGCGAGAGCGATGCAGCCGTGCTCGCTGCGGGCGTGGCGCAGGTGACGGGCCTGGCGATCTCGCCGCTTCTCGTGCTGGTCGGCCTCGGCTGGTACGACTTCCTTCGCGTGGGCGGATTCTCCGCCGAGGCGGGTGCGCTTCCCCTCCACGCGAATCCCTGGATCCTGCTTCCATTCACTGCGATCCTGGTGTGCGTCGCCGTCAAGAAGTTCACCTCGCCCGCGATTCCCCTGCCGCTGCGCAAGCTGCTCGACGCCGCGGAGTACTTCGAGGCGAAGTTCTCGGCGCTCGTAGCCGCGGGGCTGCTGCTTCCGACGATCGTCGGCGCGATGGCCGCGGTCGGCGGCACGCCTGCGGCAGCCGCTGCGCTCGCCGATCCCACCGTCGGCGCCGCGGTCGGCGGCGGACCGCTTCTCTCGGTTCTCCTCGGGATCGGCGCGGTGGCGATCTTTCTCTGCGTGTGGATCACCTTCCACGCGTTCGATGCGCTCATCGTGCTGAGCCCGTTCGCGATCCTCGACGCAGTGCTCGTCGCGATCCGAGGCGCGATCCTCGGTGTCCTCGGCGTGGCGCTGCTCGTCAGCCCGTTCCTCGGGCTCGTCGTGGCGATCCCGTTGATCGTCTTCTCGTTCCTCGTCGCGGGCTGGTGCGTGCGCCTCGATCTCTTCGCGCTTGTGACGGCCGTCGATCTCCTCGGCGGTCGAGCAGGCGACCCACGCCTTCCCGCCCGCAGCTTCCTCGCGCGACGCGGCCTCGGTGCGCCGATCCGCACGATGGGACGCGCTGAGCCGACAGCGTCGGGCATCCGCTTCACCTACAGGCCGCTCTTCATCCTTCCCGAGCGCACCATCGAGATCGCGGCTTCCGACCCCGTGCTCGTGCGCGGCGCGCTCTGGTCGACGCTCGCGGACACGCCAGCTGGCCGCGCGGCGCTCTCGTTCCCGCCCCGCTACAACCGCGCGGCGACGGCCCTCGCCGCGCGCTTCGGCGCGGCCGAGCGCGAGGGATTCCTGCGCGCGCGCTGGCGCAGCGTGCGCGTCGCGATCGGCTCGATCCTCGGTGGAGACGCACCCGCGGGGGACGCGGCACGCGCGTGATTCAAGCGCCGCGCGGCGC
>JBIKTI010000233.1:0-4903 GCA_044348205.1 Phycisphaerales bacterium
AATAGCGCAGCGTGGTCGGAAGCGGAGTCGGGAAGCGGATGGTCGCATACTGGTCGCCGAGGCGCAGTTCCAGCGTGCGGTCCGCAACCGGCACATCGACCTCTGCGCCCGCCGCGTCGTAGGCGGTCACCGCCATGCTTGTGGCATCGATCGTGGCCGGATCGAGCGCTTCGCTGAAGCTCAGGACGAGTTCACCGACGCCGCCTGTGCGCGGCTCGACGGCCAGTGCGGACGACGAGAGCTCGAGGCCGATGTCGCCTGCGGCTCCGTGCGGCTTCATGCTGAGCCACCGCTCGACGCGCGGCGACTCCGAGTCGGTCGCGAAGACCACCTCGTACTCGCCGTTGCCGCCGCGATCGAAGATGTGGATGAAGCGGCGCGCTTCGGGCTCGGCCGTGTCGCGGCTGATGTAGGCGGTCTGCCACGCGTTGTCGCCGAGGCGGAGCTGCTTGCCGTCCGAGCGGGTCACGGACTCGAGGCGGCGCGATCCCTCGAAGGGATCCTCGATGCGGATGTACTTCCACGCGGTCGATGGCGTGGCTTGGATGATCGCGATGTCGCCTTCGACCGTGACGGATGCCGTGGTCTCGGCGACCACGGGCTCGATCGCGCCCGACGAGAGATAGACGCGATCGGGGAGGTCGTTCGGGTCGGTCGTGAGGTTGCCGAGGAAGTCGGGACGACCATCGTCGAGCGGCACATCGGCGCGCACCACATGGGTCATCGCGTTGACGGCCGCCTCGTCCACGATCGAGAACTCGGGGTCGTTGAAGCCGTTGGTCGAGCGGACCGTGGCCGAGTAGCCCGTGAACTCGCCCTGGATCGACGAGATCATGAGCCACTGCGCGACGCCGACCTCGCCCGGGAGGATGTCGCCCATGTTCACGGTGAGCGACGGCGAGACGGGGGTGTCGTTCACCTGCGCGCCGATCAGCTGGAAGTCGATCAACGCGCCGATCTCGTTCGAGGTGATGACGGGCTGCGCGCTCTCGATGGTGACGCTGCCAGCCGTGCCGCCGCCGTTGTTCTTCGCCCACAGTCCGAGCGAGAACGGAACCGTCGGCTCGATCTCAGGCGTGAACGGATCATCCGAGTAGACGCGGGTCTCGATGAAGTACTGGAGCGACAGGCTCGGGTTCGGGAAGACGGTGATCGTGACGGGGAAGAGCGGGATCACCGCGACCTGCCCTTGCGAGGCGTAGCGGATCTGTCCGCTGACGCGGTAGGCGGTGGGGCCGTTCGCAGCGGCGGAGTCGCCGGGAACGAGCGTCCACTGGGCGGTGCCCGCGGATCCGGCCGCGAGCTGTCCGTTGCCGTCGACATCGGCCATGCCGGTGACGGTCGGTCCGAGCACCGCGAAGCGCTCGGCGCGATCGACGCCGTCGATGTCCGTGATCGTGATGTCCACTTCGATGCCCTCGAGCACGCTCTCAGTGGCGTTGTCGAGGGTGAGCGTGGCGCTGAAGGCCTGACGGACCACGGTGGCCGTCTGGTTGAGCTCGACGCCGACCGTCACGCACACGCCCTGGCCTTCGGACACTTCGTCAAGGAGATTCTCGATCGCGTTCTGGAGGTCG
Source organism: Phycisphaerales bacterium (assembly GCA_044348205.1). Classification (GTDB taxonomy): domain Bacteria; phylum Planctomycetota; class Phycisphaerae; order Phycisphaerales; family SM1A02; genus QWPT01. The sequence goes on from JBIKTI010000233.1 coordinate 1,578, forward strand.
ATGATCGGGTGGACGATGTTCATCGCGATGTAGTCCTCGGCGGCCTCGGTTCCGAGTGCGAGGAAGGACATCATGCGCGAGCGCTCGATGAAGTTCGGGTCGAAGCCGGCGGGAAGATCCGCTGCGTCGAACCAGCCCATCGCGTTGTAGTCGAGGCTGCGGTTCCACCGCGCGACCGAGGCCGCGAGGTCGCCGGCCTCGATGATCGCTGCGCGCGGCATCGTCTGCAGCGCCGAGGACTCGTCGTCGGAGATGCGGATGCCATCGGGGCTGGCCTCCGACGTCGCCACGAAGTACGCGGTCAGGAATTCCTGGTGGACCACCCGCTCCTCCGCGGTCGCGCCGTAGAGCAGCCTCGACGAACCGAGCGCGTAGCGGATCGGGAGCGTGAAGTTGTACGCGCGTCGTGCGCTCGCCGTGAGCGCCGCGACGGCGGGGGCGTCTCCCGAGAGCTCGGGGAAGAGCAGCGCGTCATCGAGGCCGAAGTTCGAGTCGTCGCCTGCTCCGCCGCAGACCTGCGCGCCGAAGTTGAGCAGGTCGTCTGGCGGCGCACCTCCTGGGGGCCCGAGGAGGCACCGGCAGGTGTTGAGGGTCTTGATGACATCGCAGGTCTCGCCGAGGCCTGGGACCGCTGAGCCAAGGCAATCGATGCCCGTAGCGGTGACGTTGAACCAGCTGAACGAAGAGGATGCGAGCGTGTAGGAGCTCTGGGCGCACTCGACCATGCCGACGACGAGCGCGCACTTGGGGCAGGTGACCTGCAACACAAGCTTGCTGAGCGCCAGCGCAGCGTCGTTGCCGCATTTGGTCGAGCAGTCGTCGCAGCGCTGGGAGCTGCCACCGCCACCGCCGGTGATGTAGGGATGGATCGTCGTGCTCGGGCCGCCGCCGGGGCCGCCGCCGCCGGGATTCGGGATTCCGCCGCTCGGCGTGAGGTCGCCGCGGACGCCTCCCCACATGTTCGGGATCGGAATTGGCCCGCAGTCGCTCGAGCGCGAGCCGATGACCCCGATGCCGAGCGAATAGCTGCGCGGAATGTCGCAATCGAGGCTCCATTGGACAGCAAGGCCAGGGCCTCTGCATCCGCCGCTGCCGCCGCCGCCAGCCACGCCACCTTCGCCACCTTCGCCACCGAGCGTCCGGTTGCGGAGAAGGATGGGGACCACGCGCGTCTCGCCGGGGAAGAGGCGACCGAGCTCGGGATCGAGCACGGTGATTTCCTGCTCCTCGGTGTTGTCGACCAGCACCACCATGTCGTCGGCCGCGATGAGGCCATGGTTCGTGAGGCGGAGCTCGCGGTACTCGTACTCCTGCGTCATCTCGGTGAAGTCGATGAGGGCGGGGCTACAGGTGATGACCGGCGCGGGCACGTTCGTCTCGAAAGTGAAGTTGAGCGTGATGTCGTACTGGTCGGTGAACGGGATCGGGACGACCGACCACTGGTAGTTCACCAGCTGGCGCGGCAGGAACGCCACGATCTCGCTCTGGCCCGGCTCGACGAGCCGCGTCTGGGCGAACTGGCCGTGGCTCGGCGCGGACACGCGGATGTCGTAGAGGCCTGACTCGAGGTCGTCGAAGCTGATGTTGCCGCTCGCGTCGACCTGGCCACCCGCGACGAGCGCCGTCTGGCCGAGACGGCGGACTTCGACGGTCGCGTTCGGGAAGGTCGGCGGAACGCCGTAGTAGCTGAACTCGTTGCGCGCCCGGATGGTGAGCGTCGATTGCGCATCGCTGGTGGCGTTGAACACGCCGTTCACCGACACCGCGGTCGCGCTGTTGGCGGGGTCGCGGACCACGAGGAACGGCGTCGCGCTGTAGGGACCGAGCGGCAGGTCCGCAGCGGGCGACAGACGGATGTCGACGGAGGCCTCGGCCCCCGGTGCGAGCGGCGCAAGCGACGCTGGCGACACGAGCGACAGCCACGGCGCGTTCGAGAGGAGCACATCGAGCTGGCCTGTCGGCGCAGAGCCGAGGTTGCGGATCGTCACGCTGAAGTAGCTCGTCTCGCCGACGAGCATGCTGCGCTGCACCGGAGCGGGCGTCGCCACGAGCGCTGGCTGCGGCAGCACCACCTGCACGGGCACCTGCCGCACCACCGGAGCGGTGCGGTCGGTCGTGACCGTGAAGGTGACGGGTCCGTTGGAGGCATCGTTCGCAGCGGTGATCGTGTAGTTGGCGACACGGACCTCGTTCGGACCAAGCACCGACCCGTCTGGCAGGAAACTCTCGACCGAAAGGCCCGGGGCCGTCGTGCTCGCCGAGAGCGCGAGTCCGCTGATCGCCACATCGCCGAGGTTGCGGATCGTGATGGTGCCGGCGACGGTCGCGGGACCTGCGATGACTTGCGTCGACGGAAGTCCCGAGACCTCCACGCCCCAGCTCAAGGTCTCGGCGGAGAGCGAGACGGGGCGGCCACGGACGGCCGCGCCGAATCGATAGAGACCAGCCTGGTTCGGCATCGGCACGATGTCGGCCGTGAAGACGCCGCTCGCGTTCGTCGAAACCTCGGCGATGATCGGGAATCCGCGCAGGTTGGTGAGCAAGGTCAGCGGGATTCCACCGACGGGCGTGTTGGTACCCGCGGCGAGCGTGCGGACGCGAATCGGCATCGGGTTCGGATAGACGACTTCAGCGGCCAGCGCCTCCACGACCACATCGGCGTCCGTGACGGCGATCGAGCCGCTCGAGGTGTCGGTGTTGTCGCTTTCGCCGATGCCCGGCTCCTCGAGCACGGCGTTCGTCGCGTCCGTACGCACGATGACCCGGAACACGCCAGCCGTGTTGGGCGCGATCGCGTTGATCGTGCCCGAGTATGTGGCGCCGGGGGCGAGCGTCGAGACCCGCTGCGCGCTGCCCGACGGGAGGTCGTCCGGGCCGAGCGTGGTGTTCGTGGAGAGGAACGCGGAGTCGATCCAGTTTGCCGTGGCGGGCGCGTCGCCCGCGTTGCGCACCGTGAAGTTGATCGTGAACGGCCGTCCGACGACCACTGTCGGAGGCATGGTGACCCCGAGGACGGTGAGGTTCGGCCGCTGCGACGCCGCCACAGCGATGGTGCCCTGCAGGCGCGCGTTGTCCGACTCGTCCGTCTCGACGAGCGATGCCGTCGCGTCCGCGACGACGACGAAGGAGTAATTGCCTTCGAGCTCCGCGGGAATGACGAACGAGGCGTTGCGAACGACGCTCGCACCGGGCGCGAGCGGAGTCACGACGGTGTTCAGGCCGACAAGGCGGTCCGAACCGACGGTCTGGTCGGGCGAGAGCGCGATGTTCTCTCCCCAGAATCCAGAGGCCGTGCCGTTGCCGGTGTTGGAGACGGTGTACTGCAC
>JBIKTI010000234.1:0-4901 GCA_044348205.1 Phycisphaerales bacterium
GGCGCAGGCGCCTTCTCGCCCGATGCGTTCGCGCCCGCAAACGGCCGCCCCATGTCGCCTGCTGTCAGCGTGATGCGGATGCGCGCATCGCGAAGCCCGCTCTTCGCAAGCGCATGCTGCACGGCCTCCGCAAGCGGCTCGACCTTCAGCGGGTCGAAGAGCCGCAGTTCGCGCGCGCTCGTCGCCAGGCGCTCCAGGTGCGCCTCGAAGCCGAGCACGGCGCCCTCGCGCGCGAGCATGGTCTCGAAGAGGCCGATTCCGTGCTGGAAACCAGCGTCGAACAGGCCGACTCGCGCCTCGGCATGCTCGACGAACTTCCCGTTGATCCACGCGGTCATGGTGCGGCTCCTGCGGGAGAGACGGGTTCGAGTCGCGCCACGCCGACGACCTCGGGGCGCGCGTCGAGGATGGCGATCGAGAGCGCGACGCCGTCGCCCGACCCGCAGCGGATCTCGACCGATTGGATCCACGGCATCGTGCCGTCGGCCATGAGCGGCCCCGCGACGCGATAGGCGAGCGCCCCGCCGCCGTCCTCGCGGACGCAAGGCGGCGCAAGCGACGCGAACACGGTGTCGATCGTCGGCGCCACAGCCCGCGGCACGGGCTGCCCCGCGCGCACAGCAGCGACCACCTCGCGCGCAACCGCCTCGTATTCGGCGGGCGCCGCGGGCGCTGTCGAAGCGATCTGCCCGCGCGAGAGAAGGTAGACGACGCCCGCGACGGCGAGCGTCACGATCGGGTAGGCGAACTTTCGGCGGGCGATGCTTCGGTCGAGCACGGGGGCGACAGTGTACGCCCCGTCGGACGCGTTGGTATCCTCGGGGAGATGATCAGCCACGCGTGCGGCTCCTGCGGAAAGATGCTCGATTCCGCGTCCCGCAGCCACTCGAACGACCTTCACATGTGGATCGCGCGCTGCGGCCGCTGCGGTCTCGCCGTGCGCTGGTCGCCCCGAGCCGCGCGCGAGCCAGCGCGCACCTGGGCGCGCCTGCGAACGCTCAACCTCCGACTCGGCGTCGCGCTCACGCTGGCGCAGGCGGCGGGCGTGGTGCTCGTCGCCATGGCCGCGCTTCTCGCCGAGCGGGTCATCCTTCCGTACGGAGAAGGCCTGCTCGACGCGCTCGCGTCGCCGCTCACCATGCTTGTCATCGTCGTCGCGGCGCTGAGCGGCGTGTCTGGCGCCGTGATGGCACCGCACAAGCGTCCGCTCCCGCGGGCGGCGGCCGCGTGGCTCATCGGCGTCGCGCCCGTCGTGCTCACGATCGGCGGGCTCTTCGCGCCGTGGATGACCTACATGCTCGCGAACAACCTGGACCCGCTTGGCGCCCGCGGCACCTTCGAGCCGGGTGGGCCCTTCGCAACAGCCGTGCTCGCGACGCTTGTCTCCTTCGCGCTCTCGATCCCGCTCGGCGCCCTCGGCGCAACGCTGATCAGCCCGATCGTGGCGACCGCGCTTCGCCGTCGCGCGCGAGAGATCCGCGCCACGGCTCCGGGCAAGTCCGTCCGAGGGAGGCACGACCAGCGATGAGCGACCCTGCCGATCTCGATCGGGCCACGCCCCGCGACATGCCCCGCGAAACCGTCTCGGGCGATCGCGTCTGCATGCAGTGCCTTCACCCGCTTGCGGGAAGCGCCATCGTGCGCGAACCCAGCACGGGCCTCCTCTACTGCCGATGCGTCGAGTGCGGCACGGCCGCTGCCCTCCTCGAGTATCCGACCATCACGCCGTGGATGCGACGGATGAAGTCGGTCGCGGTGGCCTTCCTCGTCACGGTGGCGCTCCTCGCCACGATCGCGGCGGTCGGCGTGGGCGGGTTCTTTCCAGTCATCGCCACGGAGGCCGCCGACGAGTCTGCGAACGCGCTCGTCGAGGCCTACCGCGCGCAAGGCGGCACGACGCGCGACCCGACCCAGCAGTTCGACAGCGGGCGCTTCGCGATCGCGGACCAGGCGTGGCTCGACTCCGAAGATGGCCGCGCGGCGCTGCGTGCCTCTCGCATGAGCCTCGGGGCGCTGCTTCCGTTCCTTGGACTCGCGCTCCTCGGAGGCACGCTGCTCGTTCCCTGCATGCTGCTCCTCGGTCTCGCGGCCATGCGCAGGCATCCGCTCGCGCGTGCGGCCGTGGGCAGCCTCGTCCCGTCGCTCGGCGGCGTGCTCGCCATGGCGGGCGTCTTCGCCTTCGTCCGCGTCGGCATGACGCTTCCGCAGAACATGACCTGGACCACCTGCTGCGCGGTCCACAACGGGCCGTTCTTCTCCACGCTCATGGCCGTGTGGCTCGCGATCGTGGGAGCCACGACCGCGCTGGTCGCGCCGCCGCTCGCAGCGGCCATCTTGCGATTCATCCTTCCGCCCCGCGACCGAAGGCTCGTCGCGTGGATCTGGGAGTGGCGTGGAAAGCCGATTCCCAAGGACTGATCCTGCTACCCTTCCCGCCCCGCTCGAACCGCGCGGGCCCGGCACGGACCGCTGTTCCGTCGTTGTCGGTTCATCCCCGCCCATGTCGCTTGTCACGCTCGCCAACCTCCGCTTCGGCCACGGCACACGCCTCCTTCTCGACGGCGTGAGCGGTTCGATCCACGAGGGCGAGCGCATCGGTCTCGTCGGGCGCAACGGCTGCGGCAAGAGCACTCTGTTCAAGCTGATCGCCGGGCTCCTGAAGCCAGACGACGGCGAGGTCCAGATCGCGCGCACCGTGCGCATCGGCTACCTCGAGCAGGATCCGCGTCTGCCGCAGGACAAGACGCTGCGCGGCGCTGCAGCCGAGGCGTTCGCATCGATCGAAAGGCTCAAGATCGAGCTCGACGGCGTCTACGAGCGCATGGCGACAGCGGAGCCCGATGAACTCGAGAAGCTGATGAATCGCCAGGTCGCGATCGAGGAGGCGATCGAGGCCGCGGGCGGCTACGCGGTCGACCACAAGATCGATGCGGCGCTCCACGGCCTCGGCTTCACAGATGCAGACTTCGATCTTCCGATCAAGGGCCTCTCGGGCGGCCAGAAGGCGCGCCTCGGCCTCGCGCGGCTGCTCCTCTCGAGCCCCGATCTCCTGCTCCTCGACGAGCCGACCAACCACCTCGACATCGAAGGCCGCCGCTGGCTCGAGGACTTCCTCGCAGACGAGTTCAAGGGAAGCGTGGTGCTCATCTCGCATGACCGCTGGCTTCTCGACCGCGTCGTCACGCGCATCATCGAGATCGACCGCGGCGTGCTGCGCGAGTATCCCGGCAACTACGCCGCATTCCGCGCGCTCCGCGTGGAACGGATGCTCACCGTCGAGCGCCAGCACGAGAAGCAGCAGGACAAGATCCGTCAGGAGCAGGCGTTCATCGACCGCTACAAGGCGGGCCAGCGCGCCAAGCAGGCGCGCGGCCGCGAGACGCGCCTCGAGCGCTTCAAGCAGGATGCGCTCGTCGAGAAGCACGCAGAGATGGGCGTGATGAACCTCGATCTCCCAGATCCGCCGCAGATGGGCGACTTCGCCTTCGTCGCGGAGAACATCTCGAAGTCCTTCGGCGACCGCGTCTGCTTCAGGAACCTCACCCTCTCCGCGCGCCCCGGAGACCGTGTCGGCATCATCGGCCCGAACGGCGCAGGGAAGACCACGCTTGTCCGCACGCTGCTTGGCGACCTCGAGAGCGATTCAGGCGAGATCAAGCGCTCGCCGCGCCTCTCGATCGGCTGGTTCCGCCAGACGCAGGACCACATCGACAAGCAGCAACTGGCGTGGGAGTTCCTGCAGAACACGATCCGCTCGATCGAGGGTTCGCCCCGCGCGAGCGAACAGGAGGCCCGCAATCTCGCGGGCGCGTTCCTCTTCACGGGCGAGGAGCAGGACAAGGCGATCGGCGACCTTTCCGGCGGCGAGCGCGGAAGACTCGTGCTTGCGTCGCTCATCGCGAGCGCGAAGAACCTCCTCGTCCTCGACGAGCCGACGAACCACCTCGACATTCCCAGCGCCGAACGCCTTGAAGAAGCGCTCGACAAGTTCGGCGACATCGACAAGTCGAAGATCGGCGGCAAGGGCGGACACGGCGGCGTGCTGCTTCTGATCTCACACGACCGCGCGCTTCTCGACGATGTCTGCGACAAGCTCGTCATCCTTGATGGCGACGGCAACGCGCGCGTCTTCGACGGCACCTACCGTGAATGGGAAGCGAAGGCGAAGGCGGAAAGGGCCGAGGCCGAGCGCGCCAAGCGGCCTGCCCCGAAGCCGCAGGCGAAGCAAGCCACCGCTCCGGCGGCTGCATCGCCCGCGAGTCAGCCGCGAAGCACCCAGCCGAAGAAGTCCCGCTTCAGCAACCTGCAGATCGAGAGGATCGAGCAGCGCATCGCCGACATCGGCCGCGAGCTGCGCGAGATCGACCAGTCGTTCGCCGATCCGAAGATCGCGAGCGACACCGCGCGCATGAAGAAACTGATGTCGCGCCGCGAGGAACTCGGCGCCGAACAGGAAGAGCTCGAGGCCGAGTGGCTTCGACGCGCCTGAGCGGCGAGCGCGCTGCGACCGCTCCCGACTGGTGCGGCGGGAGGCGCGGGTGCCCGCATTCCTAAGCATGCGAAACGGACAATGCCGGCCGTCGACCCCGACGCGAACGGTTCCGTGGACTTCGTCCACGGGCACCCGTGGTATGAGCGGTCGCCGCTGCGGCGGCTCCCTTTGGTGGGACCGAAATCAGGGGTGCCCGCACGCTTCAGCATGCGGAACGGTTCGTGTCAGCCGTCGACTCCGACACCGTCGGTTCCGCAGACTTCGTCTGCGGGCACTCATGGCCGGCCGACCCCGAAGGCCGTGATCCGAACCAGAGGCCGCCCCGCGGCCGTAGCACCAGAGCGAGCCGCCGCAGCGGCGAGCGCTCAAACACGCACCAGAGGCCGCCCCGCGGCCGTAGCACCAGAGC
>JBIKTI010000019.1:0-14174 GCA_044348205.1 Phycisphaerales bacterium
GCGAGGTGGTGCCGCAGCCCGCTGCGGCTGCCGCCGCGACGACCCCGAGAGTCTGACGGCGGGTGAGGGTCATTTCGGCTCCTTTGTCGTGCTTCGAGGGCATCCAAGATCTCCTGGGAAGGCACAAGCCCGTCATCGCCCGCCTGAAGTCCTAGAATAACAAGCCTTTGACTCCAGAATCTGGATGATTTCGCTGGTTCGTCCGTTGGTTCCGTCTGTTCAGACTTTTTGCACCAGAACGGGAATGCGTTCTTGACTCATCCCAAGCCCGTGGCATCGTCGCAGGGTGGGCTTGTGACCCTTGTCTGATCTGTTCGGCTTCTAAGGGCGTTCCGAAGAGCCCGACTGCAAGTTCCGCAGCGGGTGCCGATGATCAGTGGTGCACAGGCCTGTTCCTACGAGAAGAGAGAGAATCATGCTGTCGAATCGTCTTGCGAAGCACTTCGGTGCAGCGGCTGCGGCCGCCGTCGTCGTCGGATCCGCCAACGCCGCGATCGTCTGGTCGGGCGCTGTCAACATCGAGATCGCGTCGACCACCAACGGTCTCTACCTGAATGTCATCACGGGCGCGAACAACATGCCCGGCAGCACGGGCGGCGCGACCGTTCCCGGCTGGGACATCAACCCCTGGTCCTCGTCGACCCTGAACTTCTTCAACCCCACGAGCCCGACGGGTGGCGTCTATGTGCGCACCTCTGCAGCGGTTGCTGGCGTCAGCAACCTCGCCGTCGGCACCGTGATCGGCGCCAATTCGCTCTACACCTCTGGCGTCGCCCAGACCACGGGTTCCAACCCGTTCAACCTGAACAGCTCGAACAACATCGTCGGCTTCCGCTTCCTCAACGAGGCGACCAACACGGTGCACTACGGGTGGTTCCGCGTCTCGCTCGCCGGCACGCTCGCCGCGCAGCCCCGCGCGCTCGTTGAGTACGCCTACGAGTCCGACGCTGGCGTCAGCATCGCCGCCGGCGCGATCCCCGCTCCGGGCGCGATCGCTCTCCTCGGCCTCGCCGGCCTCGCTGGCCGTCGTCGTCGCTGATCCATTCAGCGTGACCGCCCCAAGCTTTGCTTGAGGCGAGTCGACAAGCATGGCACGGGTGACCCGACGGGGTCACCCGTGCTGCTTTTTGCGCTCAACGACCATGCCGATGCCGCGCCGACTTCGAGCGGCCTGCCGCATTTCCATGGAAATCGTTCAGTCCATGACAGGGAACGAGTCGGCTTCACGCTCTCCTTGCCAGCGAGGTCCCGCGGGGGTGCGATCGCGGCCGTGGCTCTGTCGCCTGGCCGGAGAGAATGCGCATGGTGTGCGTGGCCCCCGCCTTTCAAGAGGAGACGCTGATGCTCTCGACCCGTCTTGCCAAGCACTTTGGGGCTGCCAGCGCCGCAGCCGCCCTCTCCGTGGGCGCCGACGCCGCGATCGTCGTCTGGAATGTCAATGCCGTCATTCCTGCGGACACCGATGGCCTCTACTTCAAGATCGACACCCAGCAAGTGAGCTCCACCGCGATGAGCGGCTGGGACATCAACCCCTACGGCGCGACGACGCTCAACTTCTTTGCGTCGAGCTCGTCGCCGAATCCCGCCTCCACCTATGTCCGCACGCAGGCGAGCGGCGGACCGAGCAGCCTGACCGTCGGGACTGTCATCGGTGCCTCGAGCCTGTTCGCCAACAGCACGGTGGCCGTGATCGCCTCGACTGGAGCTGGCGCGAACGGCTGGACGCTCAACGCGATCAACTACTTCGGCTTCAGGTTCCACAACAACACGACCAACGCCATCAACTATGGCTTTGGGGCGATGCAGGTGGGTGGCAACGCGACGACCCGAACCCTTCTCTTCATCGAGTACGGCAATGCCGGTGAGTCGGTCGTCGTGCCCTCTCCAGGTGCGCTGGCGCTTCTCGGCCTCGCGGCGGTCGCTCGCCGTCGCCGCCGCTGATCTGGTCATGGTTTGCTCCTCAGGCAACGCCTGAGACGAATCGAAAAGCATCGCACGGGTGACCCGACGGGGTCACCCGTGCTGCTTTTTGCCTCTGATAGCATCGTGGGATGCCCGCACGGACCGCGCAGCGCCTGCTCATCATCGGCTGGGACGCAGCCGACTGGCTTATCCTCGACCGGCTGCTCGCGGCGGGCAAGATGCCCGTCCTGCGCGGGGTGATCGAGGCTGGATGCCGCGCCGACCTCGGGACGCTCGAACCGAAGCTCTCGCCGCTCCTGTGGAGTTCGATCGCAACCGGAAAGACAGCGGACAAGCACGGGATCCTGAACTTCGTGGAGCCGAGGCCCGAGGGCGGCGGGCTGCGGGTCTCGACCTCCACGAGCCGCAGGACGAAGGCGCTGTGGAACATCCTGTCGCAGTCGGGTCTCGAGACGCGCGTGGTGGGGTGGTACGCCTCGCATCCTGCGGAGCCGATCCGCGGCAGCGTGGTGACGAACCTCCTCCAGGAGGGTGAGCCTGCCCAGCCTGGCGACGCGTGGCCTTTGGTCGCGGGAACTGTGCATCCCCCCGTGCTCGCGGATGCCGTCGCCGCGGCGCGGCAGCGCGCCCGCGCGTTCCCGCACGATCTCCTGCGCGCGCTGCTGCCCAAGGTCGACGAGGTCGGCTCGGGCGACCCTCGAGTCCAGTCGCTCGTGAAGCTGATGTCGTACGCAGCGTCGATCGAGGCCGCTGCGCTTGCGTCGCTGCGTGCTGGCCCGTGGGACGCCGCCATGGTGTTCTTCGACGCGATCGACACGGTCGGGCACCACTTCATGCAGTTCGTCGCGCCGAGGATGGCGCATGTCTCAGAGCGAGACCAGCGGCACTTCGGTGGCGTGATGGATCGTGTCTACGAATGGCACGACGCTGCGCTCGGCCGTCTGCTCGCGGCCGCGGGCAAGGGAGTGACCGTGGTCGTTCTGTCGGACCACGGATTCCACAGCGATCACCTGCGGCCGAATCTCTCCGAGGTTCCCCCCGAACGGCGCATGGAGCTCGAGGCGAGCTGGCATCGGCCGAAGGGGGTGCTGGTGATGTCGGGGCCCGGTGTTCGAAGCGGGGCCGAGGTCGCGTCGCCCACGATCCTCGATGTCGCGCCCACCGCGCTGGCGCTCCTGGGCCTGCCCGCGGGCGAGGACTTCGACGGACGGGTGCTCGCAGAGGCGATCGCGTGCAACGCGCCCGCGCGGATCGCTTCCTGGGACGCCGTCGAGGGCGATGCCGGGCTGCACCCCGCAGACCTTCGCATGGACCCCTTCGAGGCGGCCGATGCGCTGCAGCAGTTGGTCGACCTCGGCTACATGGCCGCGCTGCCCGAGGACGAGCAGGCGCAGGTCGACCTCGTGCGGCGCGAGAGTCTCTTCAATCTCGGCGTCGCGCTCCTGTCGCGGCGCCGTCCGCACGAGGCGATCCCGCAGTTCGAGCAGCTCGTGGCGCGCAGGCCCGCCGAACAGCGCTACGCGGTGTGCCTCGCCCAGTCGCTTCTCGCGGCGGGGCGGTTCCGCGACGCTGTGGGTGCGGCCGATTCATTCCTCTCGCACGATGCGTCGAGCGTCGACATGCAGCTCGTGCGCGCCTCCGCGCTCGCCCTCGCGGGCGACGACGCGGCCGCGCGGACGCAGCTCGACTCGATCGCGCGGGCCGTCGCGCGTCGCCACGAGTATGGAGCCGCGCTCGCGGGCGCGTACGCGGCGTGCGGCCGCCACGCAGAGGCGCGCGCGTGGTACGAGTCCGCGGCGCGGCGCAACCCACGCGACCCCGCCGCGCACCTTGGTCTCGCGCGATCGCAGCTTGCGCTCGGTGGGTTCGAGGAGGCAGCGGGACATGCGCTCGACGCGCTTGAGATCACGCAGGCGCTGCCCGAGGCGCACCTTCTTCTCGGCGCCGCGCTGGCGTGGCACGGCGACCTCGCGAACGCGCGGAAGAGCCTCGAGTTCGCTGTCAAGTTCGAAGCAGGGCAGGTCGATGCGCATCGCTGGCTCGCGCTTGTCGCGGAGAAGCTCGGCGACTCGCTCGGAGCGCGGGCATCGCGCGCGGAGGTGTCGCGGCTCCTCGCGGGCGTGACCGAGCGCCCTCGCGAGGCGCCGTTCGGCCCATCGGCGTTCGCGAAGCGCGACGGCCTCGCGCCCGTCTGAGCGGTGCCTGGCATTGGCGGGCGCACGCCTCGCGCCGAATGGATCGGGTTCACGCGCGGTTTCGGTGGAGCGACGGATCGACCGCCGCCGACATCGCGGCTTCGTCGAGTCCGCCGCCGAGGAAGAGATTGATCTCCCGCGCCTGCGCCGCTGCGTCACGGATCAGGTCCGCATGCTTCACAGAGAGCACGGCGAAGTTCGCCCGCGCCGCAAGCCACGCGTGCACCTGCTTCAGCTGCGCGTCGTAGACCGCCATCAACCGCTCGGGCGCAAGCGCGCCGCCCGCCTTCGCGTTGCGCGCGAGCATCGTCGACTGGCTCTTCACCACCTCGCGCAGGTCGCGGTCGAGAAACACCACGCGGTACGGGCGGTCGTCGGGCAGTTCGGTGACCAGCATGTGGATCACCTTGACGACCTTGCCGCGCGCCTCGTCGAGCCACGCCTTGTCGGTCCTCAGCTGCTTCACGCGCTCGAACTCGAAGTACCCGCGCGGATTGTCGGCGTCGGCCGCGCGAAGCCCGTCGGTCACGGGCGGAACGCCGCCCGCGACGACCATCTGCATCGCCATGCTGGTGCCCGAGCGAGGGAGTCCCGAGACGACGGTGACGAAGTCGCGCATGCCGAGACTCTATCGGCAGGGCTCGGGTAGTCTCTGCGGCGATGACCACCCGAACGCTCGAAGTTCCCATCGATTCGGCCGAGGGCGCGCGCATGGCCGCCCCGCACGCGACGCGTCTCGAGGTCTGCCACGACCTCTCGAGCGAGGGCTGGACGCCCAAGGTCGAGCTTCTCCGCGCCTGCCGCGAGATCGTGGCGGGGTCGCCCTGCACGCTGGTGGCCATGATCCGCCCGCAGTTCCCGGGCTGCCGCCGCGAGCTCGATGTCGCCGCGTTCGCCACGACGCCGAAGCTCCTCGACCTCGCCAGGCGCGAGATCGAGGCAAGCGCCGAAGCGGGAGCGCACTCGGTCGCGATCTCGCTCCTCACGCCCGACGGCTTCGTCGACATGGACGCGAACGCAGCGCTCATCGACTTCGCGCGCGGCTTCGGCCTCGTCGTCGCGTTCCTTCGCACCTTCGACCTGCTCGCCGACCGCGAGCGCGGCATCCGCGACCTCTCGGCGCTCGGGTTCACGCGCTTCATCACGGCGGGCGTCCTCGGCTGGGACGCGTCGGTCGCGACGCTCGCGCAGCGCGTCGAGGTGGTGCGCCGCGACATCGCCAACGCCGAGCGCGAGGCCGCGCGCCTTGGCCGCGCGCCGATCGAGGTCGTCCCCGCCGGCGGCGTGCGCGCGTCGAACGCCGCAGCGTGGCTTGAGCTTTCGCCGCATCTGCACGCCTCGTGCCGCCGCGACGGCGCGTTCAGCCGCGAGGAGCTTGGAAATCTCACGGAGGCGATGGGGCGCGCTTGACCGGTCCGATCAACCTTCCATCGGGCGCGCGTGCTCGCGCAGGAATCGTGCGACCTCAGGCTTGCGCGCCTTGCCAAGCGTGACATCGATCACCAGATCCGCGAGCGCGTCCGGATCGCAGTCGACCTCGAGCCCATTCAAGTCGAGAAAGACAAGCGCGGACGCCGTTCCGGTCCGTTTGTTGCCATCGACGAACGGATGGTTTTGCACGATGTGGAACAGGTAGGCAGCCGCCATCTCGAAGGGAAACTCGTGCAGGAACTCTCCTCCGAACGCAGCCTCGGGCTGCGCGACGGCGGAGAGGAGCAGGCCGCTGTCCCGGACGTCTGCGGCGCCGCCATATCTGGCGATCTGATCCTCATGGATCTCGAGCACATCGGCGACGGAGAGGAAAACAGGGCCGGCGTTCGTCACTGAGCGAGTCTCTTCAGCGTCTTCCCGTGCTTGGCGTTGACGCGGGTGAGGGAATTCTTCACGCTGCCTCGAGTGGTTCCCGCGGCGGCAGGGGAAATGGTGAGAACCTTGCCGTCGGTCGACAGCTCAAGCTCCGTATCGGGCGTGATCTTCAGGAGCTCCATGATCGCGCGGTCGATCACGAGGGCGTAGCTGTTTCCGTGCTTGGTCAGGGTCTTGGTCATGGGCCGTTCCTTGAAGTGTTGGTCCGTTGTATATCCAATGTAGTACCAAGCGCGGCGGAAGGCAACCCTTCGCCGGGCATTTCGGGCAGATTGTCCGGCCCCTCACTCGAACCGCAGGTGCTTCACGCTCTGCCCCGAGTCGCGCAGGTCGCGGATGGCGTCGATGCCGATCTCGAGATGGAGGCTGACGAAGCTGGCGGTCACCGTGCGGTCGCTCTCCGCGCTCTTCACGCCTTCGGGCGTCATCGGGTTGTCCGAGACGAGCAGCAGCGCGCCCTTCGAGATGCCGTTGGCGAACCCGACGAGGAAGATCGTCGCGGTCTCCATGTCGATCGCGACCGCGCGGATCTTGCGGAGGTAGTCCTTCACGCTCTCGTCGTGCTCCCACACGCGGCGGTTCGTGGTGAACACCGTGCCCGTGTAGTAGTCGCGGCCATGCTTGATGATCGCCTCGCTCACCGCGCGCTGCAGCCGGAACGACGGGAGCGCCGGCACCTCGGCCGGCATGTACTCGTTGCTCGTGCCCTCGCCGCGGATCGCCGCGATCGGCAGGATGAAGTCGCCGATCTTCGTCTTCTTGAGGCCGCCGCACTTCCCGAGAAAGAGCACGGCTTTCGGCGCGACCGCGGAGAGGAGGTCCATCGTCGTCGCCGCCATGGCGCTGCCCATGCCGAACGAGAGAATCGTGATGTTCTCGGCGGTCGCCGACAGCATCGGCCGGTCGCGCCCGACCACCGGCACGCCGAAGCGCTCCGCGAACATCTCGACATAGTTCGAGAAGTTGACGAGCAGCACATACTGGCCGAATTCCTCGAGCTTGCGCCCCGTGTAGCGGGGGAGCCAGTCGCGCACGATCTCCTCTTTCGTCTTCATGCGGGGAGCGTATCCACCGCCAACCGAAACGCGACGGATCGTCTATCCTCTCCACCCCCAAGAGAGGAAACCATGTCCAAGGCAACGATCAAGACAGACAAGGGCGACATGCAGGTCGAGTTCTACGACGCAGACGCCCCGAACACCGTGAAGAACTTCCGCGACCTCGCCGCGAAGGGCTACTACAACGGCCTCAAGTTCCACCGCGTGATCCCGAACTTCGTGATCCAGGGCGGCTGCCCAGAGGGCACGGGCACGGGCGGCCCGGGCTACAAGATCAAGTGCGAGACCTCGGGCGGCAACCAGCGGCATGACCGCGGCGTCCTCTCGATGGCGCATGCGGGCAAGGACACGGGTGGCTCGCAGTTCTTCATCTGCCATGGTCGTGAGAACACCGCGCACCTCGACCGCATGCACACCTGCTTCGGCAAGGTCGTCGCGGGCCTCGAGGTGATCGACAAGATCAAGGCGGGCGACAAGATCGTGGCGGTCGAGCTCGCGGACTGATCGCGGATTGATCGCGGATTGATCGCGGATTGATCGCGGACTGATCGCACACACGGAGGCCGCATGGTCGAGATCACGATGCGCTACGAGGGCGAACTGCGCTGCACGGCGCAGCACGGACCCTCGATGTCGACGGTCGTCACGGACGCGCCGGTCGACAACCACGGCAAGGGCGAGGCGTTCTCGCCGACCGATCTCGTCGGGGCGGCGCTCGGGACCTGCATGATGACGATCATCGGCATCGTGGCCGCGCGCCACGGCCTCGATGTCCGCGGCATGACTGCGCGGACCGAGAAGGTGATGACCACGGAGGGCCCGCGCCGCATCAGGAGCCTGCGCACGGTGCTGACGCTGCCCCTTCCCGCCGATCACCCGCAGCGGGCGATGCTTGAGAACGCGGCCCACACCTGCCCCGTCCACAAGAGCCTGCACCCCGACATCGACGCCGCGATCGAGTTCCTCTGGGCAGGTTGACGGTTTCCGCCCGCATTCTGGAACCCGCCCCCGCCCGCAGCCGATAGAGCCTCCGCCCCGCGCGCGGCGGGGTGTCTGCGTTCCTGCCCGCGCCCGACCCTGCGTCCATGACCGCCGACATCACGGTGCTCATCCTCACCAAGAACGAGGAGGACAACCTCCCCAAGGCGCTCGCGAGCGTCAAGGGCGTTGCTCGGCGCGTGGTCGTCGTCGATTCTGGCAGCACAGACCGCACGCTCGAGATCGCGCGAGCCGCGGGGGCCGATGTCTACGAGCACGCGTGGCGCAACTACGCCGACCAGCTCAACTGGGGTCTTGACAACACCGCGATCGACACGACCTGGACCTTCCGCCTCGACGCCGACGAGGAGGTCCTTCCCGAGCTTGCCGCCGCGATCTGCGGCGGCCGTGGCGGCCTCGCCGATGTGCCCGCGGATGTCGATGGGATCGAGATCGGCCGCCGCATGTACTTCCTCGGCCGTTGGATCCGCCACGGCGGCATGTATCCGCGGCACCATGTGCGCATCTTCCGCACGGGCCGCGTGCGCTGCGAGCTCGCGCTCATGGACGAGCACATGGTGGTGCCCGGCCGCGTGATCCGCTTCGCAGGCGACATCAAGGACGACAACGCCAAGCCGCTCCGCTGGTGGATCGCCAAGCACAACTGGTACTCCGACCGCGAGGTCTTTGACCTACTCGAGCGCGAGCGCGCGGCGCGGATTCCAGGCCTCGTCGAGGCGCGGCTCTTCGGCACCCACGCCGAGCGCATGCGCTGGCTCAAGCAGCATGTCTACGGCCGGGTGCCGCCCGCGTGGCGCTCGTGGCTCTACTACCTCTACCGCTACTACCTGCGGCTCGGGTTCCTCGACGGGCCCGAAGGGCGCATCTACCACTTCCTGCAGGCCTACTGGTATCGCTTTCTGTGCGATGCCAAGCTCCTCGAGGCTTCACGCGACGCGAAGCTGCGGGAGGAGCTCCGTCGCGAGGTCGAGAAGAGCCTCTCCTGATCGCCCGCGCGTGATTCGATCGCGCAGCCTGCGACGGTCGCGCGGGTTCGATGGATCGGAAGGGCGAACGAGCCGCCGACATGCACCCACTTGTGGACAAGCCCTTTGCAGGCGACGCGGTTGGAAAGGACCTTCTGCAAGCCGCGCGGAACTCGCTTCGCGGCGCGACGAGGGTCGTCGGTTCACACTCCCGCGAGTGTCGAGGAGCATCCGCATGGACGTAGAAGGGCAGTCCTACCAGGATCGATCTCACCCGAGGCCCGTGGTGATGGTGCAGAAGGCGTTCGTGACGCATGGGAAGCGTGCATCCGCGCCCATCGCGCGGAGGGAAGCGGCCCGCGTGATCTCGCGCGTCGCGCTCGTCGAAGGTCAGGGCGTGCCCAATGTGCGACGAGGCGGAATGGTCCGCGGCGCGCAGGCCGACTCGCCGTTCGAGCACTGGGCCCTTCCGCGCGAGTCGATCGTCGCCTGAAGTCGCGCATCCCCTGCGCGTACCCTGTCTTTGCCGCAATCGAGCCGCATGTCAGCCGCAAGGCCGACATGCGGTTTATTTCAAATTGCAGCGCAATCGTTTGGAGCAGAGGTTTTGGGGTAGACGCTCCCTTGAATCCGACTGCCATCTTGCCGAAGATCCCATGGGACGGATGCGTGAGCGGATGGCGTCTCTCGCCGGGATGGCGAGGGGACAGGCAAGCAGCGCCCGTTGGTCCCCGTTCGGGGCCTGGGCGCACAAGCACGCTTGCCGAGGAGGGCCTCATGGACGCGCACGCGTTCGATGTTCGCGATCACGACAGGATGCAGTTGCTCCTCGATGGCAACGCCATGTCCGCTTGGGAACTCCTGCGCAGATACGGCGGGCCGCTCTCGGCGGCGCGTGTCGCGGTCTATCTCGGAGTCGATGAACCAGAGGCGCAGCGGGCGCTGTCGAGGCTCGCGGGCGCTGGCTTGGTCGAGCTGCTCGCGCCGCGCGGGCGGCGGCGACAGACTGTGTTTGCGCATCTGGGAAGCGCGATCGTCGTCCGCTATCAGGATGGCGATGCGGAGGATCTCCGCCTTCTCGAGGAGTGGCGGGCCAAGGTTCGGCATTCGGTTGCGTGGATCGGCCGCGGAGGAGCACGGGATGGCGCCGCACAGGGCGTGACCCGTTCGATCCGCGTGCGCACGCACCTGACCGAGCGCGACTCCGAGGAGCTCGCGTCGCGGATCGACGACCTGTGCGCCTTCCTCCGCCTGCTCGAGTCGAAGTATCGCGGCGAGCACGCGCTCGAGCACTTCCGCTGCAACCATGCGCTCTCGCTCGAGATCGGGCTCCTCGGGCCGCCCGTGCCGGCTGCGCCGAGCGTGATCGTGGCCGCGATCGGCGGCGCAGACTCCGCGGTGCCCCAGGACGACGAGGCGGGGCGCACCTCGCTCTCCGCGCGTGAACGCGATGTCGCCGTGGGAATCGTCGCTGGCCGCGCCCGCTCCGAGATCGCGGCGCGCCTCGGCATCACCCCGAGCACGGTCGCCACGCTGACCAAGCGGCTCTATCGCAAGCTCGGCGTCCACAGCCGCGCGGAGCTCACGCAGAGGCTGGTGGGCCGCCGCGACACGGCGTGACTCTCTCGCGCGGCTCGATCGTCTGCATCGCGCGCACAGCGCCTATGGCTGGCAAGGGCCCCAGTTCGCGAGAAGCGCCGCGAGATCCGCGGCATCCACGGTTCCGTCGCGATTGAGGTCGCTCGAGCCGCCGAGCCCCCATGCGTTCATGAGAACGGAGAGATCCTTCGCGTCGACCGCGTCATCCGCATCGATGTCGCCGACGCACGCCAAGACGCCGTCGCAGTCAGGGTGGAGATCGACCGAATCGGTTGCGACAAGCCCTGACGAGTCCGTGACCGTGAGCGTGACCCTGAACCAGAAGGTCGCGTTGGGGACGCAGCCGATCGGGGAGATGGTCGTCTGCGAGAGGCAGACTTCGACGGGTGGCTCGGGATGGTCATGGGTGTCGTGATGCAGGCTTGTGACCCAGGAGCAGGAGAGCCCGGCGGCGCCATCCTCCGCATCCGACAGCTCGGCACGGAGAACGAAGTTCGTCGCGCTGTCCATCGGGTAGAGCTGACCATCTTCGATCGACACGATCCTTGCGGATGGCGGTGCGTCGTTCACACCGATCCGCACAGAGGCGCTTGCGGCCGCTCCGCCACGATCACGCGCGGTCACCGTCGCAGTGCGTCCCTGCGCGCTCTTCGAGTGGTAGGTGTGGCTGACGATGGGGCCGCCCGTCAGCGTGATCCCATCGCCGAAGTCCCAATCGAACACGAGGGGCGCGCCCTCTGGATCGACCGAAGCCGAGGCGTCGAACTGCACGGTGAGCGGGGAGGGACCGAAGGTCGGCCCGGCGGTCAGCGTCACGACGGGGGGCTGCGATCCGCCCGGCAGATGGCGGTAGCGCGAGATGTGGTCCCAGCGGGCGACATAGACAGCCTGGTTCACAGGATCGGCGAACACGCCGACCGTGTTCGAGAGGCCGCTGTCAAAGACGCTCACGCCCGTGATCCTGTAGCCGCAGCGGCAGGCGTCGGGGCGGCTTCCGCAGGTGCTGACCTTCTCGATGTCAGCGACGCGCAGCCAGTTTCCCACGAAGTCTGAGAACATGAGCTTGTCGCGCCACGCCTCTGGCCACGACTCGAACGCAAGGATCGGCCCACCGAGGGCGCAGTAGCCGTTGAACTGCGCTCCAGAGGCTCCGCCCGCGGAGCCGACTGGGAGTTCCGCCGCGCTTCCTGCTGACGAGAACACCGGGGTTCGCGAGGTCTCCGTCGCATGACGCCAGTCGATCGCAGGGCGGTGGTGGGTGAAGGTCGGAATAGACGCCGGGACCGCCGGGCTTCCGATGCCCTCGATCCACATCGCGTCGATGTTCGGGCCGTCGTCGACGGCGGGCCGAAGACGGATCACGCGCGAGCCCTGGGTGAGCGGGATCGGCGTGGTGGTGACGATGCGCCAGTCCGTGGGGGCGCCCGTCGACGGGAAGGCGAGGCTCGGCTCGACGACGACGCCATCCACGAGGATCGCCTGCGGCAGCGGCGCCTGCTCTCCGTTCGCATAGCGGAACGAAAGCGAATAGGAGCCCGTCGCTGGCACCGTCGCTGTCCACTGGATCCAGGTGTTCGCTCCCGGGCGAATCTCCTTGTACCCCGTCCCCGTGTAGCCGAACGGGCTTCCCATGGTGGGGGCGTTCGACGCGGACGCGTTCTCCGCCTGCAGGATCGCGCAGCCGCGCACGAGCCCCGACGGTGCCTGCGAGTCCTGGCGGATGAGGTCGCGGAACGGGATCGGCGCGCAGCCCTCGCTCACTGCATCGGGGTTGGCGAGCGCGGAGGCGGCGTACCCTGGGTGATACTCGAGCCCTTCGAACACGGGCCATCCGAGGTTGAGCGCTGGCCCCGACACGATCGACAGTTCCTCGTAGTTGCCCCACCCCACATCGCCGATGAGCAGGGTTCCCGGGTTGGCGGCGGCGGGATCGTGGTCGCCCGTGTCGGGCGCCATGGTCATGCGGTAGGGATTGCGCAGTCCGATCGAGAAGGCGCGGCTCTTCGCTGAGCGCGGATTGGCTGCGTCGAACCAAGGGTTGCTCGCGACGCCGTTGCCCGTGTCGGGGTCGATGCGGAGGATCTTGCCGCAGTGCGAGTCGATCAGCTGCGAGCGGAAGGCCCCGACATTCTCGCGTTCGGCGATGATGCCGTCCGCCAAGGCCTGGCTGACATATCCCTCGGAGACCTGCCCTCCCAGGTCGATCGTGATGTAGCTCGCCGAGTCTCCCGTCGAGACGAGCAGCGTTCCATCCTGCCCGAAGAGCAGGCTGCCGACGCCATGCGACTGGTGCAGGATGGGAATGCCCGTCGCCTTGGACTCGCCGATGAGGACGAGCCTCGAGGCGGGGATCGCCTTCGTGTGGCCGACGCTCGCGTCGAGCGTGTACCGCGTGACCCGCCCGATCGTCGCCGCGAAGTACTCGTCCGTGGCAGGGTCGTACTGGGGCGAACCCGCGAAGCGCATGTGGTGGCGGTCCACCACATAGAGGAGATAGATGTGAGGCGATGCGGGGAAGTTCGGATGCACCGCGAGCCCGAGGAGCCCGAAGTCGCGCCACGCGCCGACTTCATCTCGGATGTCGAGCACGGGTTCGGAAAGCCGCGTGCCCGACGCGTCCATCATCCAGACGCGCCCGCCGCGTTCCCACGCGAGCAGGCGGCCGTCGGGGAGGTTGGCCACACCCACGACCTCCGAGAACGCCCCGCCGATCGAGTCGACCACGAAGCCGCTCGGAGGCGCGGCGCCTGCGGGCGTGGATGGGATTCCGACGGCGATCGCGACCGCGAAGGGTGCCGTGACAAGCGCGGCGAGGCCCGTGGAACGAGTGGACATCCGATCACCGTAGCGGAGGGGGCGTCGAAAACGAATCCCCAACCGCATGACAACTGGCGATTCAGGGAAGGAACCCGCATTCCGACGCACATGCGCCATGCACGCCGGCAATCGGGTTCGGCGATTCCCTAAGATGGCGCGCTCCGCGCAACGACTTAGGAAGGTACCTGCTCCATGAAAGTCTCCCGACCCTCGATCGCCACCGTGCTTGTCCTCGGATTCTCCGTCCCGCTCTCGTCAGCCGCCTCCGTTCCTCCCGACGCGACGCCGATCGTGCCGCGCGCCACGCTCTTCGGAAACCCCGAGCGCGCAGCCGTGACCATCAGCCCCGATGGAACGCGCATCGCATACCTCGCGCCGCGCGACGGCGTCCTCAATGTGTGGGTCGCGCCCGTCGGCGATCTCGCCGCTGCGAAGCCGATCACGGCCGACACCCACCGCGGCATCCGCATGTACGAGTGGCTCCCGAGCGGCACGCATGTCCTCTACATGAAGGACTCCGGCGGCGACGAGAACTACCGCGTCTACTCGGTCGATGTCGCGTCGGGGAAGGAGCTCGACCTGACGCCGTTCGAGGGCGCGACCGCCTCGATCGAGCACATGAGCAGGGACTACCCCGACTCGGTGGCGATCTCCGTCAACAACCGCGACCCGAAGCACTTCGATGTCCACCTCCTGAACGCCATCACGGGCGACCGCACCGTCGCCTTCGAGAACCCGCGCTTCTCGAGCGT